>CAYFRY010000087.1:422-1414 GCA_964345665.1 uncultured Oscillospiraceae bacterium | reverse complement strand
TACAAGGTAGTCAAGAACACACTGATCAGCAGAGCCGCCAAAGAAGTGGATTTGGGTGAATTGGAAGAGATCTTTAAGGGTCCTACCGCCATTGCTTACAGTGCAGACGATCCCGTCGCACCCGCTAAAGTAATGAAGGAATTCGCCGATAAGTTTAAAAAGCTGGAAATTAAGGGCGGCGCAACAGAAGGTCGTGTCGCAGAGCTTTCCGAACTTAAAGCTTTGGCTGCAATTCCGCCGTTGGAAGTATTGTATGCTCGTGTGGTTGGTGGACTTGTTTCGCCTATTGCCGCTTTAGCAATCTACTTGAACGAAATCTCTAAAAAGATGGAAGAGGCCGGTGTAAATACTGCTTCTGAAGTCGCCGTTCCTACTCCCGCTGAAGAAGCCGCACCGGCAGAAGTAGCGGAAGAAACTGCTCCTGCAGAAGCTGTTGTTACAGAAGAAACAAAAGAAGAACAGGCTGAATAAGAAGCCCTAAAACATGGAGGTATATCATGGCTAGTGAAAAAGTAACTAAATTTATTGATGAAGTAAAACAAATGACCGTTATCGAACTCTCCGAGCTTGTAAAGGCTCTGGAAGAAGAATTTGGCGTGTCTGCTGCTGCCGTTGCAGTTGGTGCGGGTGGCGGTGGTGCTGCCGCAGCTGTTGAAGAAGTGGCAGAGCAGACCGAATTTACCGTTATGCTCAAAGGTGCAGGCGCATCCAAGATTGCAGTTATTAAAGCAGTTCGCGAGTTGACCGGATTAGGCCTTAAAGAAGCGAAATACCTTGTTGACGGTGCTCCTAAGGCGGTTAAAGAAAATGTTAGCAAGGAAGATGCTGAAGCGGCTCTTGCTAAACTCAAAGAAGCCGGCGCTGATGTTGAGATGAAGTAATCATTTTGTTAATAAGCGAGCAAACTGCTTAGGTAGTTTGCATACATCTGACAAGTTAGGAAAAGAGCCTGAATTAAACGTATATCGTTTGAGAGGGCTCTTTCATATTTT
>CAYFRY010000087.1:0-412 GCA_964345665.1 uncultured Oscillospiraceae bacterium | reverse complement strand
ATAATAATTTGAAACTCCATCAAATCAAGCAGTAGAGTGAAATAAGAACATGATGTCAGAACATAATACTGTTATTTATGATAAGGTGAGAAGATTTGACTAGGGTGATTGTTTCGATCAGAAGTTTTAATTAATTATTTCAGAATTCATAAATTAGTTGTTGACAGAAAGAGGTAGTCTTGATAATATTGCTAGGCGTGTTGCAGACAACACAAAGCAAGAGCGGTTATATAGCCTCTCTGCGGTATACAGTCTTGGCGGTATAGCTCAGTTGGCTAGAGCATTCGGTTCATACCCGAAGTGTCGTTGGTTCAAATCCGACTGCCGCTACCATATTTTCAAAATTTAATATGGCCCCTTGGTCAAGCGGTCAAGACACCGCCCTTTCACGGCGGTATCACGGGTTCGATTC
>CAYFRY010000086.1:1436-6011 GCA_964345665.1 uncultured Oscillospiraceae bacterium | reverse complement strand
CTGACGAAGTCGCAGGTCTTGGAGGAGTACCGCGGTGAACTTGAAATCTCTACCAACCCCGGTACGTTTTTCAAGTTCTACGCGGGCCTCGTGCCTCACACCTGACAAAGCCACACGGGAAAACTCCGAGGCTACCTAAAAAGCGCATATAATCCTATAATCAAAGGACCATAAGCCTTGGCAAAAAAGAGCCGGCCAAAGAAGGAGAAAGACATGCCGCCACTCCAATTATTGATTAAACCCGCCTCCGGTGACTGCAACCTCCGTTGTCGCTACTGCTTCTATACAGATGTCATGAAGCATCAGGCACAGCCGCATTTGCCGCACATGACTTATGAAAGCATTGAAAGGATTGTAGAAAAAGCCTTCGCTTATGCGGAGCAATCGATCACCATTGCTTTCCAAGGAGGAGAACCGCTCTCATCCGGTCTGGATTTTTTCAAGCACTACGTTAACTGTGTAGCTAAGCACAACAAAGCCGGTTTACCGGTTCAGCACGCACTTCAAACCAACGGCACTTTACTGAATGAGGATTGGGCGGCATTTTTCCACGAACATCATTTCTTACTTGGTCTGTCGGTTGACGGAACAAGGGGTAATCATGATAAGTATCGTGTGGATGTCCGCGAAGAAGGAACGTTCGGACGGGTGTGGGAGAAGGTGGAACTTCTCAGAAAATATCAAGTCGAATTTAATATTCTGACCGTTGTTACGGCGGATACAGCGAGAAAAATTGTCCCGATTTACGATTTTTATCGTCGCCATGAGATTAATTATCAACAGTATATTCCCTGCCTTAATCCTTTGGACGAGCCGGACGCTTCTTATCCTTTTACCCTGACGCCGACCTTATACGGTGATTTTCTGTGCAAACTCTTCGACCTCTGGTTCGAGGACATTCGGCGCGGAAGACCTATTTATCTGCAATATTTTGAAGAACTTTTGGCCATGCTTTTAGGGCAAATGCCCCACACCTGCGGCTTGTCCGGTGTTTGCGCACCACAGTTCGTCATTGAAGCCGACGCCTCCGTTTATCCCTGCGACTTTTACGTTTTGGACCACTATCGTCTGGGAAACCTTTTAGAACAAGATTTTGAGGACATCGATAAGGTGCGTCTTAAGAGTGGCTTTATTGAGGAATCTTTGGGAATCTCTGAAAAGTGCAGGACCTGTCCGTTTTTCGGTATTTGTCGCGGGGGCTGCAGACGCAACCGTGAGCCGATGTTGAGCGTGAATCCTGCTACGAACAAGGGATACACAGTAATGGGAAGCCTGAATCGTTTTTGCCCTGCTTACGAACGCTTTTTTGCCTATGCTTTGCCACGCTTACAAAGCTTGGCACGAGAAATCAGGAGAGGTGCGCAACAGCGATAAGCCGGAGCAGGCATGTCAAAACCCGGCTCGGACAAGAACATTTTCTTAACCGATCTTAGAAAAAAGGTGCAAATTTTAAGATTTTTTTGACTTCATCTGCTTGAAGTGCTATCTTTAAATCAACAGAATGTAAACGCTTACAAGCTGTCAGGCAAGATCGCCCGAGAAATGACTTTAAGCCATCATATGAATGATTCTTTGAGAGGTGCCTTATGCTGGACATGTTGCGGGAAGCTCCCCATTTTTTAGGCATTTTAGCCACTGCTGTCGTCTGTTCCGCCATCATCGGCTCCGACCGAGAGCGTAAAAATCGTCCGGCCGGTCTAAGGACACATATCATTGTTTGCATTTCCGCTACGCTTATTATGTACATCGGCATCAAAATGAAAAACGATTATTTAATTACCTCGCCCAGTATCGATCCCGCTCGCTTGGCTGCTCAGATTCTGAGCGGCATCGGTTTCCTCGGCGCAGGAACGATTATTAAAGGTAAAGACAATGTGCATGGTTTGACAACCGCCGCAACGCTGTGGAGTGTTGCTTGTATTGGCATTGCGGTCGGTGCGGGTTATTTTGTAGAAGGAATCGCCGGAACATTGGCTGTTTTTATCGTTTTACGTGTTGTAAGTGTCTTTGAAAAAGCGTTCATCAGTAAGCGTCGTACCTATGACCTTATCGTCAGCTTTACAGGCAACCTGGGCACCATCAAAGAAATTACCCGTATTCTGGAGTCTAACAAATACCACGTCAACTCGTCTGAGATTTTACATGACAAGGGCAAAACCGAAAGCGGTGAAAAGCTCACCACCGTTCATTTCACCATTCGTTCTTTTTCCTCTAAGCTTAAAGACCAAAGTTTACCCGATGAATTGTTGGAGCGCTTCTCATTTGTTTATGAGGTTGAAGCTTCTTGAGTTTTTTCTACTGAATGAACATTCAGAAAGAAATATGAGTAAAAAACGGATTAACAAAATTTCAAAAGAAAAAAGGAAGGTTTATTTATGAAGACGTACGACATCGCACTACTCGGCCCTCTCTCTCTGGATACCAATGTCGAACCGGATGGAGAAGTTTTCCATGAAATAGGCGGTGCAATCACCTATTCACCTTATTCTGCGGCAATCACTGGTGTTAAGACGGTCGCCTTTGCCAAAGCGGCAATGAGCGAGGAAGACGTCAAGAAACACTTTCACGATTTCTCCGGTGATTTGGTCATCGTGCCGGCTGAAACGACGACTGCTATTCGCAATGTCTACCACGACCCGACCCACGAACTGCGAACCAGTACAGCGATGCAGCAGACTGAGCCCTTTAAGCTCTCTGACTTAGGCGATATCAAGGCCACGATTTTTCACCTCGGTGGGCTTCTCTACGGAGACTTTGATTCCGATTTTATTCGTGCTTTGTCTGAACGAGGACGTCTCGCGGTGGATGCGCAGGGCCTTTTACGGCACGCCAACTGGGAAAACGGCTCCATGTACTTCGAAGACTGGGCGGACAAACTTGAACTTTTGCCCCTCATCGACTTTTTTAAGGTGGACGCCAAAGAAGCTGAGATTTTGACAGGCTCTACGGATCGTGAATATGCGGCCAAACAGTTACATGCTTGGGGTGCCAAAGAAGTCTTTATTTCCTACCACGAAGAGATGACCGTTTTTGATGGAGAGAAACTCTACATTTGTCCTTATAAACCCGTTTCAACCGACGGAAGAACAGGCCGGGGCGATACGATTTTTGCAGCCTATATCAGCAAACGCCTTAGCTGTGATGTGGCTGAGAGCCTGCTTTTCTCAACCGGTCTCATCACCCTGAAAATAGCCAAGCGCGGTCCCTTCCGCGGCACACTCGAAGACATCGCCGAAATCATTCAGCGTGACCAAATGCAAGTCTGTGAAGAAAAAATCCAATAAAACTCGGCAGGCTTTCTTATATCGGGGGATAATCTTTGTGCTGAGCGCAGGGATTATCCTTTTTGCCATTTTGTATTTTTACAGTATTCTAAGGCCCGCTGCCTCTGCGGGAGGGGAACATGCTGAAAAACCTGTCGTCGGTTTGATTGTTACGACATCTGAAGATAGTTGGAAGGCCGAGCAGTACCGACTCATTATCGAGCGCCTATCTCAGGAGGACTATGAACTGGTCGTGCTACAAGCCGATCGTAGTCAAGCCTCGCAAATTGAACAGACGAGGGCGCTCATCGTGTATCGGGTCAATGTTATTTTGCTTTCTCCTCTGGTTGAGAGCGCATGGTCACATGTTTTGGAGGAGGCTGCACAGGCTAAAATCCCTGTGATTTGTTTTGATCAGGCCATACGTTCAGGAACAGATTTAGATTGTCACAGTATTTGTTTTGACTATGAAGAAGGCGCGCAAATACTCATTCAAAAACTGGAACAAAAAAATGTCCTGAATGAAGAAATACTCGAACTGGTTGGTCCCGTAAATGCCTATACCACACGCGAACTCTCACGAGGTTTTCGTAGCCGACTGGATCCTTTACGCAAAAGCATTCGCTACAGTTACTGCGCTGAAAGCTTATCGTCTTATGCGGAAGAAATCACTTCCGGCATCTTAGAGCATGCTCTTCCGATTGAAGTCATTCTGGCTCAAAACGACGCTATGGCTGAAGGCGCCGCTTCAGCCATACAGAAAAAAATCGCTTCAGAACCAAGTTTCTCCCGTCCCGAGCTGATTGCCGTAGGAGGCGGAGAAACCGTACGTACTTTGCTTGAAAACGGGGAAATCGACTACGTCCTCCTGGCGGATAATCGTGTGCTCGCAGAAGAGCTGAAACGGCTCGTCAAAGAACTGGATTTAGAAGAACCGGGTGACGCAGGACTTGGATTTCAACATCGACTTTTGCCATTAACTTTAATGGAGGGGCCCTAAAATGAAGCACGAACAAAGCATGGTTGCTATGCTTAAACGACACTCTTTCATTTTGGCCCTCATGCTCAGCTTACCCCTTCTCTTTATTTTAATCAGCATCTACCTTACCCTCCAAAACTACGACCGTGTCATCTCCAATGTGGAAGATGCCAGAACCTTAAAGAGCACTTATGTCGCTTCACTTCGGGAAGAAAGTTGGCTTATTGTATCAGGCAGAAAAAAACCGCAAGAAGGGAAACAGGCCCGAATCATTCAGGAAGCACGCAACAAAATCAATGCCTTGATGGAACGTTCAACACCGGAAGCGTGGGC
>CAYFRY010000086.1:0-1426 GCA_964345665.1 uncultured Oscillospiraceae bacterium | reverse complement strand
GTGGGTCTATCTGAATGCTGCGGATCGTTCCATCCATACAGCCGAGGACTATCTCGATAAGCTCACGGAACAAATCGATGCGGGTATGTCAGCACGAAGTAACATGAAACTCTATGATGAAGTAAGCGCCGTTTGTCGTCTGACGGAAGATATGCTGGATCATTATATCGAGCAGGGAAACCAGGACATCTCCGACTGGAACCGTCGGATTCAGTGGGCCTTTATTTTTTTAATCCTGATGATTTTTTTATTGATGACTACCGCCGCCCTGCTGACCTTTAGAATCTCGAAAAAAATCACTCAACGTATCCGGGAACCCATTTTGGAACTGGAAGCCTTCGCCGCTAAAATCGCCCAAGGCTCTTTGGACAGCAGGGTCCCCAAAACGAGTTTACCGGAGTTGAAACAACTGAGCCGTGACCTGAACGGTATGGCCGCTAAACTCAAACTCTATTTTGAAGAAAAAATCGAGGCGGAAAGCAACCTTCAAAAGGCCGAACTGAAGGCCTTGCAAGCTCAAATCCAGCCACACTTCATTTATAACACACTGGGAACCATCGTTTGGCTCGCCGAACAGGAGCGAGCTCAGGATGTCGTCCGAATGACCATGGCATTCACCAAATTTCTGCGTCTCAGTCTATCCGGAGGCAAAGAAATTATCAGCGTCGAAAAGGAAGTTGAGCACGTCAAAACCTACTTGGACATTCAGAGTTTTCGCTACGGGCAACAGCTCACCTATGAACTGGACATTGACACAAGACTGCTTCATCTGCCTATGCTAAAGTTTATTCTGCAACCTTTGGTGGAAAACGCCATCTATCACGGCATAAAAGGTAAACGTTTCAGCCGCGGACATATTCTTATTCAAGGGAGATGGCTCGATGAAGCCTCCGGTTCTTCCTTCGCTTGCTTCTCTGTTCAGGATGACGGTCGTGGCATGTCCGAAAATCGTTTAACAGAACTGCGCCAAAGTTTGACAAAGCTGAACGAGACGGAAAACAGTAAATGGACTGTTAATTCATCGGTGCCGAGCAATACGGATCTGAGCCAAGGCGGTTACGGGCTGCAAAACGTTGCGCAAAGGCTTTGGCTTTATCATGGCTGTTCACTGAATATTGACAGTCTGCCTGGAGAAGGATGTACGGTTTCCTTCTGCTTTTTACTTCCCTCGTCGTCGCCGGCTCAAAATGAAGAGTCTGAAGCAAGCCACTCTGAGGCTGGCATATAATAAAACCTTAGATTGGAAAAGGATGGACCGAATAAAAATGAAAGAGATAAAATCATGTTAAGAATATTTGTCGTCGACGATGAAGACATCATTCGCGAAGGTATAAGGAACACTTTGGATAGCAAAAGCGAATCTTACCATCTGATGGGAGAGGCACCGGACGGCGAAATGGCCCTGCCTCAGCTTCAGGAACTGAAA
>CAYFRY010000085.1:5699-6038 GCA_964345665.1 uncultured Oscillospiraceae bacterium | reverse complement strand
CCAGTCGCGAGGAATTGTACGCTCCGTATTCGCCACCTTATCAAGAGGAATAAGTTTCATTTCACAGACATAAGGGACGGAAGAAACGCGTTCAAAACCGACCATATAGTCCGTCTTACCTGCCACCGCTTCCTTAACGGCAGTCGCACCGGCCATAAAAGATTCCTCTACGTCAGATTTGGAACCACAGTGAGCGGCACAACGCTGCAACAAGGAGAACTCGATTCCTCTTACTTTACAGCCGATTTTTTCCTTCAAGTATTCAGCCAATACGGCAGCAGAACCACCCATTTGTTTATGTCCGAATGAATCGGTTTCAACCTCACCGACCAGTTCAGG
>CAYFRY010000085.1:0-5689 GCA_964345665.1 uncultured Oscillospiraceae bacterium | reverse complement strand
CCAAAAGAGTCAGTTGATAAATCGCTAAAATGCTCAGGAATATATTTTCCATCTGCTGTCTTTACGCCTTCAGAAACAGCAACAATGACCTTACCCGTTTGATCATAGATACGCTTCACGTCATCTACCATTTTATCTAAGCAGAAATCAACTTCAGGCAAATAAATCAAATCGGGGCCATGACCCTTGTGGGCTGCCAGAGCCGTTGCTGCAGTAAGCCAGCCTGCATTACGGCCCATAATTTCCAATACTGTTACCATACCTGTGTCATAGACACGTGCATCTAAATAGACTTCCATAGTTGCCGTAGCAATATACTTGGCAGCCGAAGAAAATCCGGGGCAGTGGTCCGTACCATAAAGGTCGTTATCGATGGTCTTAGGAACACCCATAACACGGCATTCATAGCCGGATTGCTGCATAAACTTAGAAATCTTATTGGTGGTGTCCATCGAATCGTTTCCACCATTGTAGAAGAAATAACGAATATCATATTTTTTAAAGACTTCTAAAAGTCTCTTGTAGTCCGTATCATCGACCTCCGGATCGGCCATCTTATATCGAACTGAACCCAGTGCAGAAGACGGAGTAGTTTTTAAAAGCTCCAATTCAGCGGGATCTTCTTCGCCCATATCATAGAAATTTTCGTCTAAGATACCTTTAATACCGTGTGCTGCGCCGAACACCTTATTAATGATTCCTTTTTGTTTAAGTGCTTCAGTGAAAACGCCTGCGGCACTGGCATTAATAACCGAGGTGGGGCCACCGGATTGGCCAAAGATTGCATTACCGACTAGTTTAGACATAAAATAACCTCCTGTTGATTTACAAAATCACTATATATTGTACCAAAGTTATCACCTTTTGGGCATTCTTCTTTGCAAGACGGAAGGCGAAGCCAAACTAAAGCCGAAAAACCCCAAGACGGAACCCAAAGCATAGTATTCACCGTGAGCATAAGCAATAAGCTTAGCCCTATTAAGATGAACTTTACCCTTTTTATCCATCAGAGATTCTTTTACCAGAACTTCTTCTACCACTGAAATAAAACAATCATGAGAATCAAGATTAAGGCTCTGTTCAATTTTGCATGCAAGAACGATGGGCGCCTCCGCATAGACCGGTCTTTCAGGATCAGACTGATAATCATAAGTATCAAAACCACAATACTCGAACTTATCAATTTCACGACCGGATTTTACACCACAAAAATCCGCCTCTTTTATAAAGTGTTCGGCTATAGGGTAAATCATCATATAGCCGCTGATTTTAGCCAAAGCATAAAGCAAGCGTCCGGAACGAACAGACACGCTGACACGAGGAGGCTGTGAAGAAACGGTCCCTACCCATGCTATGCAAGTAATGGTTCTTACTAAATCATGTTCATCTCCAAGCTCTATTTCATCATAAAGATGTCCCAGAGCTTCTTTGTACTGAGCGGCAAAATCAAGTTCATCTTCTGCTTTCAGTTTTCGTAATCTCTTTTTACTACAAGCAGCCGAAACGAGTACGACCGGTACCGGTGCCAAAAAGGAGGATGGACCGATAGAAAGATGCTTATCTGTCATTCTTTTCACCGTTAGTCTGACCCAAAAGCTCCATGTCCAAAAGTCTTGCCTTAAAGTGCACCCCGCCGTTAAAACCGGTTAAACTGTTATCACTTCCGATTACGCGATGACAGGGTGTCACGATACAAAGCGGGTTTGCGCTGCATGCAGAACCGACTGCACGCGCTAATCGGTGAGCCTTCTTATCATCGCCACCGCTGATTTTCCGAGCAATATCAAGATAAGAACTGGTAGCACCGTAAGGAATCTTCTCAAGCTGATCCCAAACCTGTTTTTGAAAGATGCTGCCGCAAGTCAGTTCTGTTTTAAATGTAAACACCGGATTATGGCCGGACAAATACATCCTAAGCTCATCGTAGGCTATTTTCATATTGTCAGATAAACCTTCTTTAGGAGATCGGGTAGATTTAACGAGTTGTGCTTTCTTATCCGCATGACCGGCAGCATAGGCTATAAGAAAAGTACGGTCATCGTCGATGCTTTCTCCCTCCGATAAAAAATAAATAGATTGTACGCACTTACGCGTTCCGGAGACAATAAGCGAACCATCCGCATAAGGCAAGAAAAATGCCTGAAAGTCAGAATTCTGACTATGCCAAGTCCATAATTCGGCAGATACCGGTGCCCTTTCTTCAATAAAAAAGGATTCAAGTCGCATTTCGAAACAAAAAGACAAGCGTTGTAAGAATTGCTTTACTCCATCAGAAGGGGCATCTGCTCCGGCATTCAAATAGAAGCTTACACGCCAAAACGATGACTTAACGAAATAATCCCGTAGTTCTCGAATTAAACCCTCATCGATAAGCCTTAAATCAAAAGATTCGGACTTGTAAAGAAACAGTCGGACGTGCTTCGGATTGGTAGGTTCCGATACAAAAGCCAAAAGCATGTGAGCAAGCGAAGAATCCGTGTTAGAACTTGACCATAAAACCAGACGATTGATCTCCAAGATTGAAGACGCCTTTGAAAAGCGCTCTCTCAAGCGAGTGACACTACCTTGTAAAACCCCTGATTCAACGAGGTCCTTCGTATCTTTTAACGCAAAAATACGCCAAGACAAAGCTTGCCGTGTTAAATCAGTCTGCCTCACCGCAATCACCCTCTCATGCTTAATAAGGCCGCTTTATCACTAAGAAAATCAGAAACCGAATAAGGTGCACCGTCACTGCCGACAACATGCATACCTAAGGCCTCACATGCTTTTTGTATGCGTGTCCACAAGGCCTTACTTCGTTTTTTAATACCGGTTTTTTTTAAGGCATCTGACCAAGACATCGTAATAAACGGCAGACGCAAATTCAATCGAAGCATTATCGCCATTAATTTCAAGTACAATTCTAATCCGGCTTCCTTATTAGGAAGCAATACCGGTGGCTGTACTTTTAAATCAAGTGCTCTCTCAAGTGGACAATGCTCGTTGACAAAATCTCTTGACCAGAGCTTGTAAAGTTCGTCGTAGACACGCTTTTTGAAAGTATCAAAACGCGTGCCGGACGATTTACTTAACGCCAACTTTCGGAAATCCCAAAAGCTGCTGATAACATTGTATTCTTGCTCGCCACTCAATTGAGACCACTTGATATAAGTTGCTACATCCAGTGGGGTAAAGCGATAAGAATTTGACGCTGTCATACGATTAACCGAAAAGATTAGCTCTGAAAATCAAGGATTCATCCTCAGGGTTGTCACAAGACAGTTTCGCCTCAACCAACTTAGCACCTTCAATAATCTGGAACAGACCCATCATTTGTGAGAGTTTGCTCTTCAGGTTGTAGCGATCACCTTCCGGTGTTTCAAGATAGACATTTCCTTGACATTGGTCCAGAACTTCCATAAAACGTCTGACATCCATGTTGCGAACATTTAAATCCATAATTAATTCCTCCAAAAAATTTATTTAAGCTTTTAACTTCTTAAAAGAAGTCACTTTTTATACCTCGTCCTCGTGATTTTTTCTTGCTGACAGCAGATAAAATAGCCATAAAACAAGTAATAACAAAGTAAGCTCGATGCCCAAATACATATAAAAATTATCAAAGTCATCTCCGGCGATTACGATGTTAGCAAGGACCACGAGTAACGTCAGCATAAAGAGAGCAATGACCTTACCCAGCAAATGTCCCTTTACGTACTTCCATAGTGCAGACAGTACACTGGGCTCTTCAAGAATCTCGATTTTTCTCACTCGACGCTTACGTTGAGAAGGGTTTTGTTCCTGTTTATTGCTGGCCTTCGGCATTTTTCACCTCGAAATCATCACAACTCCATATAGTATTCTAACACAAAAACTGTGATAAAATTGCTGCGATAAGGCGTGTTTCGATTTTCGTCAAAGCGCTGTATTTGTCCGCTATAAAGGAAGGAATTCTATATCTAAATGCCACTTGATGGAGTAAGCGCCTATTTTGTCGCTAAAGAATTAAATGAAAAATTAGCAGGAACTCGCGTTGATCGTGTGCGTCAACCCGGACGTTTCGACATTGTTTTAAGTTTCCGTGGGAAAGGTCAACAATCCTCTTTATTTTTTTCTGCCAACCCGTCTGATCCACGTCTATATTTATTAAAAGAAAAATCGGAAACCGCTCCGGAGGCACCTATGTTCTGTATGCTTTTAAGAAAGTATTTACAGGGTGCCAAGTTGCTTCAACTTGAAACTGAGGCCTATGAAAGAGTATTCAGACTCAGATTTCAAAGTTTTAATGATTTGGGTGATCAATCGGAAAAAACCATGCTCTTTGAATGCATGGGCCGACACAGCAACCTCATTTTATTGAACGAAGAAGGAATCATCATTGATGCCATCAACCATATTGATAGTAGAAATAATCGTTTCAGAGAGCTTTTACCGGCTAGGCCTTATGTTGCCCCTCCAAAGCAAAACAAAATTAAGGCTTCAGAAGCCTATCAGTATTTATGCTCAAATCCGGGACGAAGTTCTGATTTATGGCATAATCTTGATGCGCATAAAAACCTTGAAAAAGCTTTAGTTGAATTATTAGATGGTTTTTCCCCTTCATTAGCGGCCAAAATTCTGAGAGATGCAGCAATCGACGCCAGAAAATCAGCCTGCCATTTATCTGATTTGGAATGGCAAGCTTTGAACAAACAAACTCGCCTTTACTTGGAAAAGATCCTTTGCGCTCGGTTGGAGCCCTCTGTTTTTTATAAGAGCGAACATGAAAAATACCCTTTTGACTTTCATGTTTTTAATTTAGAAATAGGAAAATCCAAGCCTTTTTCTTCCTGCATAGAAATGCTCAGCTATTTTTATACTAAAAGGGATCTTTCTCAGCGCTTTATTCAAAAACAAAATGCCCTTCAAAAACGTGTTCAAAACCTATTAGAACGCAGTCAGAAAATGTTTCTTGTGCATCAAAAGGATATTAAAGACAGTGAATCCTATCCGTTGTTAAAGAAAGAGGGAGAACTTCTGCTTTCCAATTTGCATCGAATTAAACAGGGCGATTCTGAAATTGTTGTGGAAGACTACTACGATCAAATGAACGACCGTTTAATTAAGCTCAACCCATTCCGTAGCCCAAGTTGGAACGCTCAGAGTCGATTTACCCGCTATACACGACTGAAACGAAAGAACGAATTAGCAGTAAGATTTCTTGAGGAAGATGAGGCTGAAATCATCTATCTTGAGTCTCTTTTAAACAGTATTCAGCAGGCGGATGATGTAAGCGACCTGGCCATGATTAAAGATGAAATTCAGCAACAAATACTCTTTTATAAATCAGAAAAACATGAGAAGGGAAAAAATCTCAGTTTTGATCAACGCAAGGATTTAAGGCGTAAAAGATTAAGTAAAAAATCGGAAGAAAGTCTAAAAACAAGTGGACCGAGGCAATTTTTATCGTCTGACGGTTTGGAAATCCGTGTCGGTCGTAACAATCTTCAAAACGATAAATTAACATTGCGTACGGCGGATAAAAGGGACTTATGGTTTCATGTTCAAAAAGAGGCCGGTTCGCATGTCATTTTATTCTGTTCGGCATCTGGAGACCCTGTACCGAAGCGTAGTATTGAGGAGGCTGCTGTCTTAGCAGCTTGGTATAGCCGTGCTGCCAAAGCTTCTGTCGCCGGTAGTTCTGCGAAAGTCGCTGTAGACTTCTGTC
>CAYFRY010000084.1:3519-6055 GCA_964345665.1 uncultured Oscillospiraceae bacterium | reverse complement strand
GGCAAACTGCCGCACAGAATATATGATCCGTCAGTGGATTACTCGGACCTGGATTTCTATAAAATTAATGTCAATTCTCCGGAAGCAAGCTTTGATGAGGAGGCGAGTTTACTTGCACAGGATTATCCGGGTGTCTCTTTTCGTCGTACAGAGGGAAGTCTCTTTCAACTCTCTTCGATAGAAGCAACGAAAGGCACCGCACTGGAAGGTCTTTGCCAAGTGATGGGCCTTGCACTTGAGGAAGTAATGGCCATTGGTGACAATTACAATGATTATTCAATGTTAGAGCGCGCCGGTTTATCTATTGCTATGGGGAATGCAGAGGAAGCGCTTTTTGCTGTTGCGGATTTACGGATAGGTAGGAATGATGATGACGCGGTCAGCCACTTTCTACGTCAGTTCTTTGTTCTATAATCTTGCATTAATGAATAAATTCTAGTGAATGATTGCTTGACATTCACTTAAAAGAAGATTAATCTTAAGCTAACAAAGGGGAGCTGAGTGAACTCGGCTGAGAGAGGTGGTGCACCACCTGACCCGCATAACCTGAACGGATAATGCCGGCGGAGGGAACATACTAAGCTTGTTTAGACTCGGCCGTGGCCGAGTCTTTTTGATATCGGCCCTTCTGTTCATTTGAAAGGAAGGTGCTTTTTTATGATTCATGCCAGTATCGCCATACAAGTCTTGCCTCAGGTCAAAGACAATGACACAAAAGAATTGCTTCGAATTGTGGACAAGGTCATCGACTACATTGCATCCACCGGTTTACACCATGTGGTCAGTCCTTTTGAGACTACCGTGGAGGGTGACTTTGACACACTGATGCAAATCATCAAACGCAGTCAGGAAATATGCATTGAAGAAGGTGCATCTCAAGTCTCCTCTTACATCAAAAGTGTTTATGCCCCCAAGAAAGAGATACTGACTATCGATGAAAAAATTACGAAGCACGCCCATTAATTATTACGCAGCTTTGCTCATTTTACTGCTGCTCCTGGTCTGGCAAATCTTGTCCGGTCTTGGCATCGTGCCAACTTTTCTTTTGCCATCACCTATGGATGTGACAAGGGCTTTCATAAACGACTTTCCGCTGCTGATGGAAAATCTTTGGGTGACGCTATGGGAGGCCGCTTTAGGACTTGCCTCGGGAATAGTATTCGGTTTCGCTTTTGCTCTTTTGATGGAGTATTTCCCTCGCCTGCGCCAAGCCCTCTACCCTGTTTTAGTGCTGACACAGACCGTACCGACCGTTGCGATTGCTCCTCTGTTGGTTTTGTGGATGGGTTACGGTATTGCACCGAAAGTGGTGCTGATTTTTATCGTTACCTTTTTCCCCATTACAACTAGCCTATTGGAAGGCTTTCAAACGGCAGACGTAGATGAAATCCGCCTGCTTCAAGCCATGGGCGCCTCTCAGATACAGATTTTCAAATTTATTAAATGGCCGGCTGCCCTCAGTTCTTTCTTTTCATCCTTGAAAATAGCCGCTTCCTACGCCATAGTCGGTGCCGTGATTGCAGAGTGGCTCGGCGGAAACGCAGGATTGGGGGTTTATATGACGCGTGTCAAAGCATCCTACTTGTATGACAAAATGTTTGCCGTCATTTTTTTGATTTCATTTTTAATCCTGCTTCTACTCGGTCTACTTGAACAGATTAAAAAGTGGACTATGCCTTGCCAAAGAAAGGAAGAAATACATGAAGAAGAATAGTATAGTCCTGGCAGCTTCCCTCAGCTTGCTTTTCGGAATGGTCGCCTGCACCGGCCCAAGCACTACATCAAGCACGGGAATGGAACTACACAAACTCAGCCTTGTTTTGGATTGGACACCGAACACCAACCATACAGGCCTGTACGTCGCCCAAATTCAAGGTTTTTATGCCGAAGAAGGAATTGAACTGGAGATTCATCAAGCACCTGAAGGCGGAGCGGAAACACTTGTCGCAGCCGGGAAAGCGGACTTCGGTATTTCTTTTCAGGACAGCATCGCCCCTGCCTACGCGAAGGACAAGCCTTTGCCGGTCACTTCCATAGCCGCGCTGATTCAGCACAATACTTCCGGCATTATCTCGTTGAAGAGTAATGGCATCGAAAGTGCCAAAGGTCTTGAGGGCAAAAGATATGCCACTTGGGGACTGCCCGTTGAACAGGCCATGTTAAGAAACGTGATGGAAAGCGAGTCTGCAGATTTTTCTAAGCTTAAGCTCATTCCAAGTACCGTCACGGATGTCGTCAGCAGCTTGCAAAGTGACATGGATGCGGTTTGGGTTTTCTATGGCTGGGACGGAATAGCCACTGAACTGGCCGGGCTTGAGACGAATTATTGGAACTTTGCCGATCTTAACCCGATATTCGACTACTACTCACCTACTCTTATTGCCAACAACCGACTGTTAGAGGAAAAGGCTGACTGGGTGAAAGCTTTCCTTCGCGCAACAGAAAAGGGCTATCGATTTGCCATTGAAAAACCTGAAGAAGCCGCTCAAATACTTCTTGATGCCGCACCGGAACTGGATAAGGAACTTGTCGTGGC
>CAYFRY010000084.1:0-3509 GCA_964345665.1 uncultured Oscillospiraceae bacterium | reverse complement strand
AGCCAAAAATGGCTGGCCAACAAATATGTAGCCGACGCTGAGCGTTGGGGTGAATTGGATGCCGAACGTTGGAACGATTTTTATCAATGGCTATGGGACAATCGTTTGATTGAAAAAGAGATTCCTGCCGGAACGGGGTTCAGCAATGACTATCTCCCTTAATCCTATTCTTGAAGTTGAAAAAGTATCGAAAAGCTTTTCTGAACAGCAAGTCTTAGAAGAGGTCAGCTTAAGCTTGTACAAGGGAGAAATCGTCTCTCTCTTAGGCGTAAGCGGAAGTGGAAAAACGACCCTGTTTAATATCATTTCCGGTCTGATGCAACCGGATGAGGGGCGTATCCTCTTACATGGCCAAGACATCACTGGACAAAATGGTCGTGTTGCCTACATGCTACAGAAGGATCTGCTGCTCAAACACCTCAGCATTCTTGACAATGTATCTTTGCCGCTCGTCATTCGTGGTGCCTCAAAATCAGAGGCCAGAGCGCAGGCAGCTAAGCACTTCTCCTATTTCGGTCTTGACGGGAATGAAAACAAATATCCTCATCAGATTTCCGGTGGCATGGCTCAGCGGGCTGCCTTTTTACGCACCTATCTCTTTTCACGGGAAGTCGCCCTATTAGATGAACCCTTCTCTGCGCTGGACGCCCTCACCAAGGTACAACTTCATGAATGGTACTTAAAAATCATGTCTGAACTCAATCTTTCTACACTTTTCATCACTCATGACGTAGATGAGGCCATTAAGCTTTCAGATCGAGTTCTTATTCTGAAAGAAAACCCGGGACAGCTCGTTCAAGAACTTACGATTGACCAAGCCTTGAGGCGAAAATCCGACTTTTATCTTCAGCCGGAGTTTTTAGAGTATAAAAAAAAGATTTTGGAATGCTTAACATGAGGCGGAATTAAAATCAGATTCACGAGTAGGGTTTGGAGTACGATGGCCAATATTTTTCTCTCACCACCTTCGTGCGCGTTTAATCGGATAAAAAGCAGAAATTACACAGCTCTCCAAGGCTCTTTTATCAAAGAAAATCGAAGATCACTTTTATCAATTATTTCCAATCCATCCTTAGTCCTGTTTTGTATAATATAATTTATTTTTATATATATGAATATGAAAGCAGCATCTAAAATTGTAGAACAAATGCCGTTTTTAAATAGGAGGAACAAATGAGTATACACTTAATCCATTACGCACAGGAAGGCTCCAGACATCAATCCGGAGTACTTAAAGGCAATCGTATTCTCTCTTTTGGAGATTTGGGTTTAGCCTGCGAGAGTGTGTACGACTATATCGTAAAATACGGTGAAGACGGCTTAAATATAATTCGTGAAGCGGATTTCGACAAAGGGCTTCATGTCGACGAAGTCGACATTCTCTCGCCCTTTTTCTCTACCCCGCACGATATGATTTGCGTTGGTCTGAACTATCTGGCACATAAGGCGGAATCGCAGAGTTTTCTTACTAATAAGGAACTGTATTCCACGAGTGATGCCGTCTTCTTTTCCAAAAGAACGTATAAAATCACCGGCCCTTTCGAAGACATAGAAGCTCGTACGGACATAGACGAAAAGTTAGACTACGAGTGCGAACTGGCTGTCGTAATCGGAAAACAAGGAAGGGACATTCCTGAAGAAAATGCACTTGATTATGTTTTCGGCTACACCATCGTCAACGACCTCTCCTCAAGGACGCTCAAAAAAAGCATGCCCAATGGTACAAAGGTAAGAGCCTCGACGGCTATACCGTGATAGGGCCCGGCCTTGTCCCTAAATCCGAGATTAAAGACGCCGGAAACCTCAATCTGAAAACTTGGGTGAACGGCGAATTAAGGCAAAGCTCAAATACCAAATATATGATTAAAAATGTCAGCAGGTTGATCTATGAACTCTCGCAGGGCATCACACTTGTGCCCGGAGATATCCTGGCCACAGGCACCCCGGAAGGTGTAGCCCAGGGCTTCGACCCGCCGAAATGGTTGAAAAAGGGCGACCTCATAGAGATGGAAATTGAGGGCATCGGAAGGCTGAGAAACAGACTGGTTTAATGTTCCGACAACCCTTACCCGCTCGGATTCATCACGGACGTTTGTCTTATTGAGGCGATCTTAGCCAATTATTCAAGCGCATTTTGCGTAATGCTCTATAGGCTTTTTACAAGAAAGATATCGTTTCCGTTTGACTATGCAGATGATATTTGAGGAGAAAACATGGTGATTAATGTTCGAGAAGCCGTTATACAGGATTACGAGATAGTCAAAAAATAATGGCTCAGGTGCAGCAGATGCATACCGA
Organism: uncultured Oscillospiraceae bacterium; assembly: GCA_964345665.1. Taxonomy (GTDB): domain Bacteria; phylum Bacillota; class Clostridia; order Saccharofermentanales; family Fastidiosipilaceae; genus JAXGQD01. The sequence continues at coordinate 1,211 of CAYFRY010000084.1, read as the reverse complement.
GTAGAGACCTGATATTTATAAAGTTAATCATGATTTAATTTCTATTGCTGAGTTCCAAGAAGCGATTTCAAAACATACTTTTTATGTAGCTGAGATCGAGGAAAAGTTGGTCGGTATCCTTGCATTAAAGTTTATTCATATTGAAACACCGTCACATAGAACCAGAGATATTCTCTTCATTGATAGTATGGCAGTGGATGAAGCCCATAGAGGACTTGGAGCAGGTCATGCATTTTTTGAAAAGATTAAGGATATAGCAAGGCAAATGAAATGTGACGGTCTGGAGCTTCAAGTCAATGCAAGGAATAGAACAGCCTATGAAATGTATTCAAAGTATGGATTCAGAGACCAATCCATAACCATGGAATTCAAATTAGGCTAAAACACAGGTATTTCTTAAAACATTTAAATAAAGATGCTTTTTGCAAAATATGTTTTTTATATTCCTTTATAAAATCAAAAGCCATTTTATGTTCCTTCTCTAACTAAAACTATACGCTCCTTGTTCATCAAACCTCATAACTCTAGAAAAACCAAGCTGTAGGAAGATAAAACAAATAGGGTGCTGTAAAAACAGCCAAAGACAAAGCGATCTTTTTCTTTTGCTCATCAGATAAGTCTAATTTTCTAAGGCTGATTTTTGAGTTGAATAGATAAATCAAATAGGCAGTCAATACCACACAGGCACTTACCCATAAGAAAGCAAAGAAACTCTCAAACGGATTATAGCTGACAGCATTTGAGATATTGTGAGTCCACCACTTGCCAAATTCTGTTTCATAACTGAATTCAAACACATTGGCCAAAAACATTACTGCCGTTCCGATGAAGTCAGCAATAAAACCGAAAAGCCAAACCCATAAAATGACCGCCCCGACATGCTTCTTAATTTCTTGTATCTCCAGATGCTTCATGGTTAAAATGACAACCAGCAAGTCGATAAAAAAGTTTGCAGGCAAAACTACAATCCAAGTAATCGGTATCAACCACAAGAGCCATATCGGAAAAATGATGTTGTATAGTTTGATCGTCTTCTTTTTCATCTGCACTCCTTTATAAGTTAGACTCTCAAATAAAAAATTATTTAGTAAATCAGCTAAGATTTCAGGTGCCTATGTGTTGACTTCATATCCCACACCCTCGAGTACCTGAAGTCGTGCGTTGGAAATTCTTTTGCCTCGTTCTGTAGACACTTTCTTATTGGCTTTATC
>CAYFRY010000083.1:0-6165 GCA_964345665.1 uncultured Oscillospiraceae bacterium | reverse complement strand
AGATGTAAGAGACGTATCCATCGCCCTCAGAAAAGCAATGCAATTAGGAAGAAAAGGCGAAGGTTATTTAATTAGCGGACACAGCATGAGTATCCCTGAACTTTATCGAAAAGTTCTTTCTGTTATGGGAAAAAATTCCATCAAACTGATTATGTTTCCCCTCATTTTAGTTAAATTCTCCTCGAAAATCGTCCTTTCTTTCGCTCGACTTTTCAAGAAGAAACCCTTCTTCACACTTTACAGTATCTCGGTACTTCAGTCCAACTCAAAGATGGACGCTTCTAAAGCAACACGTGAATTAGGCTTTAAAGCTAGGCCAATAGATGAGACCGTCATTGAAACCGTCCGTTGGCTACAAGCCCGTCAAGTTGCGGGCTACAAATAATTAATTCTCCGTACTGATTAATCGTGTACCCTGATCCTTAACAATAAGCTCGCGGAGATCTTTCGGTAGTTTGTACATGAAATCAACAAAACTTTGATATATTAGTCTATGTCCTTTTGGTGTAGGATGTATTCCGTCATCACAAATCAGTTCACGAATATCTCTTCTATCGAGAAAGGCACTTCGACAATCCACAAGCGCAGTATTGGTCTCATAAGCAATACGTTCAATGTTAATAGAATAGAGTTCTTGAAAGCGTGAAATTTGATCGGCCGTTTTGATATTTGTCAAAAGCGCTTCACGCGATAAACTCTTACTCACTAAAAAATCCAAATAACGTTGACCGTCAACGGGAGGAAGATTCATCAGAATGGGAAAAATATTTTTGCTTTTCAGATAGGCAATCAATTCCTTATATAATTTAATAAACAAAGGAAGAGGTGTCTTCGGTTCATGCCGATCTAAAGGCGACTTGGCAATTTCTTCCCAATAGAAATCACAATCATTCCCACCGAACTCCAGTATGGCGAAAGTCATGTCAGGATTTTTTTTAACAGACTGCTTGACCGTCGCAATACCTTTTTGAATAGTTGATCCGAAACGAGAACGATTCACAAGTTCAAAGTTAAACTGTTCACTGAAGGCCTCATAGTTACCGTTATTCGTATGTTTATATTTAGCTTCTTCAGCTTCAAAAACGATACCCTTCATGACGGAATCACCGAATATGTATGCTAAACGTTTAATCATCTCGATATCCTCGTTTTAATTCTTTCGTTATCTAGTATTAAATACTAGTTTATAGGTTTTAAAATTCCTTGTAAAGCGTATATAATGAGATTTATATTAAAGTTTTTTAATTATTCTTTTGATGTTATTAGGAGTGAAGGCCATGCCAAAAAATATAATAAGCACACTCAATATTGACTCAAAGTCGGGCTTAACCCCATGGGAGAACTTGCCTCGTATTGATTTATATATGGATCAGTTGCTTATCATCATGCACGAAGAGCTTCAAGGCTTGTGGGTTGAGCTTAGTGAAGGAAAAATTTCAGCCAGTATGGTCAATAATTATGTGAAAGTTAAGCTTGTCCCTGCTCCTGTTAAAAAACGTTATGAACGAAAGCATATTTGTGCCCTTTTGATCGTCTTTGTTCTCAAACCTATTCTAAGCATGCAGGACCTAAATCTGCTCATCCCCGCACTATTAAAAGAATTTTCTGAGGATTGGTCAAAATTACATGCTGCTTTCGGAGAACACTTGGAAAGAATCTTAAACGAAGAAGAAATTCCGGACACTCATCATGGCCCTTATGAAACGGTCCTTATCCATGCTCTTTCCGCCTTTTCCGAGCGCTTAAGAGTTGCCAAGCTTTTACATGAACTTGAAAAAGAGGATAAAAGAGCTAAATCAGCCAAGTAAAGTCTGTCAACGCACTCGAACAAAAATGTGTTTAACGCTATTTTGTCCTGTTGGTCTCTCGTTTATTTCAAAAGCATCAATAGAGCGAATCAGGGAGCTAAGTTTGGGATAACCGTAACTTCTGGAATCAAATGCAGGCCTTACTTTTAAAAGCAGGTTACCCACATCACCCAAAAAGGCCCAGCCCTGCTCATCAGCCAAGTCGCTGACACAGGACTTAATTAAGTTAAAAATATCCGGTCCGACTTCCTGAATGGAGTGCTTACTTAAGCCATCTTCATGCGGAGGCCGACTTAAACTTTGTCTAGGCAAGTCACTCGTACTTAGGCCCTCATATGAGTCTCTCTCCGCTTCTTCCACCTGTAAGATTTCCAAATAAATGAATTTATCACAGGCGGCAATAAATGCATTCGGAGTCTTCTTTTCGCCAATCCCATAAACCGTTTTACCGGACTCGCGAAGACGAGTTGCCAGGCGTGTAAAATCGCTGTCAGAAGAAACAAGGCAAAACCCATCCACCTTGTTCTCATATAAGATATCCATCGCATCGATAATCATAGCGGAATCGGTCGCATTTTTACCGTAAGTGTAGCCGAACTGTTGAACCGGAGCTAAAGCATAATCTAAAAGCGTCATCTTCCAATTCAACATATTAGGACGCGTCCAGTCACCGTATATACGCTTAACCGTCGGTGTTCCGTAGCGAACGATTTCTTGCATCATAGCTTTAATAAAGCGAGCAGAAATATTGTCCGCATCAATAAGCACGGCTAACTTAAAGTCGTCTTGTTTATTAATTTCCATACTCAATCTTTTTCACTTTCTTCATTTCCCTCCTTAAGTATCAGCGGAGCGGCTATAAATTTTGCACCCGAATCCTCCATCTCAATCGGTCCGGATGCCAGTTCTTGCAGGAGGGTCTGTAATTCAAGAACTTGAGAAGGCAGACAGGCCACGGAACAGCTTACTTCAGCAGCGAAAACCTCATCGTAAAGGTACATACCGGCCTCATGGACTTTATTTTTTACAAGTTCATAGAGGGAATAAGATAATTGAATGGCAAAAGTGCTCAACTCACGCATTAAAACAGGTTTGGCCTCTTGAATGGCTAAATCAGCACTCTGGGCATAGGCTCTGCTGAGACCTCCTGTCCCGAGTAATATACCACCGAAATAGCGTACAACAACAACAGATACTTGTGTTAATTCCAGAGCATCAATTTTTTTTAAAATCGGTAATCCTCCGGTGCCGGCAGGTTCTCCGTCATCCGAATAGCGCTGTAGCACTTGTTGATTAAAAAATCCTCCCACACGCCACGCATAGACATGATGTCTCGCTTGAGGATGCCTTTGCCTAATTTCATCCAAAAAGGCTTTTACGGCCAGTTCATTCTCTGTCGGTCTTGCGAAGCCAATAAAACGAGACTTCTTTATCTCGACTTCAATTTCCGACGCTTGTGAGATAGTATGATAATCTGCCAAGATCCCTCTCCTTTTTTAATTATTTAATAGTATCACATGAAGTAAGTCTTCCTCCTTTTATTTTGCCCGGAATTTGAGTTAGAATAATATCTCGAATGACCGAAAAAGGATAAGATATGAAAAACAAGAAAAATTTTTATGGATCCAAATTAAAACTATTCTTTTCGTACTATAAGCCTTATAAAAAAATATTCATCCTGGACTTGCTCTGCGCCTTGGGGATAGCACTCATTTCCCTTTCTTTTCCGCTGCTTTCACGCTACGGTCTTTCCGTTCTTTTACCAAGGAAGGCCTATAGCGAATTTGTTTTCTTGATGCTCGCTCTCTTACTGCTTTATATCGTAAGTTCCGGGCTTCAATTTATTGTCAGTTACTGGGGACATCTCTTAGGTGTTCGCATGGAATCGGATTTACGCAGAGATCTCTTTACTCATCTTCAAACACTACCCTTTCGTTTTTTTGATAACACGCGTACCGGACATCTCATGAGCAGAATCATCAGTGACTTATTTGAAATAACTGAACTGGCTCATCATGGCCCGGAAGATCTGTTCATTGCAGTGGTGACCTTAAGTGGTTCGTTTATAGCCATGCTTTATATGCGCTGGGAATTAGCGCTTATTTTAATCGTGCTCATTCCCTTTATTGTTTGGCTCAGTATCTCCTCTCGCAAGGCCATGTCAAAAGCTTCAAAAGCCGTAAAGGCTAACACGGCCGCAATTAATGCCGATTTGGAGAATGCTATCTCGGGCATAAGGGTCGCTAAGGCTTTTACAAACGAACACTACGAAATCGAAAAATTTGAACGAGGTAACCGTCACTTTCGTGAAGCTAAAAAAGGATTCTACAAGGCTATGGCCAGGTTCGCTTCGGGCATGGACCTGATGACTGCTTTGCTTAATCTGAGCGTTATTGCCTGTGGTGCCTACTTTATCACTAACAATAAAATGACTCTGACTGACATGCTCACCTTCACACTTTATGTGAATGTTTTTTTGACACCGATACGTAAATTGGTCGCCTTTTTTGAGCAATACACCAACGGGATGGCAGGTTTTGAGCGTTTTATTCAACTTATGCAAGTGGAAACAGACATTGTAGATAAGCCGGATGCTCTTACGCTTAAAGATCCGAAAGGTCATATCCAATTCATTAATGTCAGTTTTTCATACGATGACAATAAAGCGGTACTCGATCAAATCAACTTAAATATTCACGCCGGTAAGAGCATTGCGGTTGTAGGTCCCTCCGGTGGCGGTAAGACGACGCTTTGCCAACTCATCCCACGCTTTTACGAAGTCAGTTCCGGTAGAATTCTCATAGACGGTCATGATATAAGAGATCTAAGCATCAAGTCGCTTCGCCAACACATCGGTATCGTGCAGCAAGATGTCTTTTTATTCGCTGCAAGCATTAGAGAAAATATCGCATACGGAAAAATCGGCGCAACGGACGACGAAATCGTAGAAGCGGCTAAGCTTGCTGCAGTGCATGATTTTATTATGACCTTACCCGAAGGTTATGACACGGTTGTCGGAGAGCGCGGAGCCAAACTCTCAGGTGGGCAGAAACAGCGTGTTTCTATTGCCAGACTGTTTTTGAAAAACCCACCCATTCTTATTCTGGACGAAGCGACCTCTGCTTTAGACACCGCTACAGAACACCTTATTCAATCGTCCTTAGAACGTCTCGCTAAAGGCAGAACCGCACTTATTATAGCTCATCGACTTTCCACCATAAAAAATGCAGATGAAATTATCTATGTCGATGAAGAAGGCATAAGAGAAAGTGGCAAACATGAAGACTTGCTTGCTGCAAATGGTTTTTATGCGGAGCTCTACCGTGCTCAGTTTGCAAATCTGGAGTCTTAAAACCAGGCTACTCTTTACTTCCGGATAAGCGCTTCGGAAAAGACCTCATCCGCTGTTTCGACCGGTACAATACGGATTGCTTTTTTGACAGACTGAGGAAGCTCATCGATATCCACCGTATTTTGTTTCGGAATCAAAGCGATCTTCACACCGGCTCGGTGTGCCGCAATCAGCTTTTCTTTTAAACCGCCTATCGCTAAGACTCTTCCGCGAATGGTCAACTCTCCTGTCATCGCCAAGTCTCGTCTTACCGGTACATTAGCCAAAGCCGAATAAAGGGCCGTCGCCAAAGTAATGCCCGCAGAGGGACCATCTTTTGGAGTTGCCCCCTCCGGTACATGCACATGAATGTCTACTTTGTTAAGGAAATCATCTTCCAAACCGATTTCTTCGCTTTTGGTACGAATAAAAGCCAAGGCAACCTTCGCCGACTCCTGCATCACTTGGCCCAAGCGTCCTGTCAGCTCAAGTTTTCCGGTTCCGGGGACAACCGCCACTTCGATGATCAAAGTTTCACCGCCTACTGCCGTCCATGCCAGACCGGTCGCCTGACCAATCAAATCAACGCGCTCAGTTTTATCATAATAAAATCGTGGTTTACCCAAGTAGTGGAGCACTTCATTGCGTTTTACACGAACAGGAAGTTCAGGAGAATTATCAGTTCCCTCTTTCTCACTAATTTCCAAGGTTATGCGTCTACAAACTTTTGAAAGCATCTGTTCCAATTGACGCACACCGGCCTCACGTGTGTATTCTCTTATAATCGTTAAAAAGCCTTCTTTCATCATTCTGACTTCTGACGAACGGATTACGTTGACTTTCATCTGTTTAGGCCAAAGGTGAAGCTTAGCGATATTAAACTTTTCTTCTTCCGTATAGCCATTAAGCTCTATCACTTCCATTCGGTCAAGAAGTGCCGGAGGTATCGAATCCTGTGTATTCGCAGTGGTAAGAAATAAAACTTTTGATAAATCATAATCCACTTCCAGATAGTGATCATGGAAG
>CAYFRY010000082.1:0-6188 GCA_964345665.1 uncultured Oscillospiraceae bacterium | reverse complement strand
CTATCCCGGCTCTATGGATAGTTGGGAAAACAACAGGGCTTCCATTGCCCCTATCTTCAACTATTCTAGAGAAGTGCGCAGGATAATCTATACGACCAATGCCATAGAAAGCTTAAACAGTAGCTACCGTCGCCTGAACAATGGTCGCCTTATCTTTCCGACAGACACCGCCTTACTAAAAGCCCTTTATCTGGCGACTGTGCGCATAACGAAAAAATGGAGCTTACCCCAGAAGGATTGGGGGAAAATAATAGGCGAACTTAAGATAATGGCTGGGTATGACAGCTATTGATGCTTATGGGGCCGGTATGACTTTTCAATGGTAGCGTTAAAAAGCATTCGAATTGCAAGAGAAGAACGAGAAGATTAGAATGCATATAGCTGAAAGTTACAAATTAATCTTACTTCCGGCTGTTAAAAAATCTTACCTAGCAATAAAAGACTGTAGTTTACAGACTTTTCTGCACACCCTCGTAAAAACGATCCATTTTGGTTCGAATTTTCAACCGTATGACTTCAAGCCTTTCATTTCCTTATTTAAAAATGTAAAAGCGCTGTTTTTTCGATAAAAAAGCAGGAAAAGTCCGCTCTTAATGCAATGTTTCTTAAAGAAAACGGAAACTAAGCAATTATACTTGGGTTAGAACTTCTACAGATCAATTTTTTTGCCAAAATGGAAGATTTTTACGACTGTAATTCAGCTTGCGAACTCGAGATGGAAGATTTTTACGACTGTAAGTCGGCTTGCGAACTCGAGATGGAAGATTTTTACGACTGTAAGTCGGCTTGCGCTTCGCTCGCAAAGAAGTGCTTGCGCGGCACTTGCCCCCAACAAACACCCTAAATCAGACCATAACTGCGTCCGGCGGCGATGAAGGCAAAAAGAGTCAGACCGGAGAAGAGAGAAGTATAGACTAGGATCTGCGCCGCCAGCTCTGAATCTTCGCACATTTGTTGGGACATCGTATAAGACGATACGGCTGCAGGAGAGGCGAAAAGTGACAAAAAGGCAATGAGCGCCTCTGAACTGAAACCAAGACTGATGGCGGCGGCTAAGCCGATCAACGGTACTATCACAATACGAATCAGTACGGCGGGAAGCAGGTAACGAAAATAGGTCTTGCCGGACGAAAAATAGAACTGACCGCCCAAGGCCAGAAGTGCCAAAGGAGTAGCAGTTTTAGCAAGACTGTCTAAGGCGGGGACAATAATTTCCGGAATTTTCAAGTCAAAATTTTTGAAAAGGACAGCAAGGACCGAAGCGATAATAAGAGGGTTTGTCACGATGCGCTTGAGAACAGAGGCAAGTTTGAATTTTTGCCCGCTATAGTAGGAAAGAATAAAGACCGCCAGAAGATTAAATAGGGGAATGACAAGCGCGATAAGGATTTCTGTCAGACCACTGGATTGACCGTTCAGGAGCATGCTTGTGAGGGGGACACCGTAGAGGATGAAGTTGCTTCGGAAGCTGGCCTGTACCATTATCCCTCGAAGAGAGCGCTTTTTTACAAATTTAGCCATTAGAATCCAAGAAACAAAGAAAACCGTGAGAATGGAAATCAGCGCGAAACCCAACTCTCGTAAGGGGATGGAGGTCAGCTTCTCCGTTTTGTATATGTTCATGAAGATTAACAGTGGCAAAAGTGTTTTGAAAATCATGCCATTGATTTGGTTGAAGCTCTTTTCGTCCATCCATTTCATCTGTCGGATAAAGTAACCCAGTGCAATGGGAAGAAGAATGGGAAAAAGGGATTTCAGAGAGTATAAGAGGATTTCCATAGCCTAAGGCTCCTTTGCAATCAGATGTTTAGAACACTAAAAGAGGCCGGACGTCTGCCGGACTCTTTTGTATTCTAACAAAGGAAATCAGAGAGAGGCTAGGGCTTGTTCCAAATCTGCAATTATGTCAGACTTTGCCTCGCAACCGCAGGAAATGCGCACCAATTCAGGAAGCACTCCGCAAGCAATTAAGGCTTCATCGTTGAGTTGACGATGGGTGGTGCTGGCAGGGTGCAACATGCAGGTGCGGATATCCGCAACATGTGTGGCAATAGCCCCCAGTTTCATATTGTTGAGAAATTTCATCGCCGCTTCACGCCCGCCTTTTATGCCGACGGTCACAACACCGCAGCTTCCGCCGGGCATATATTTTTGTGCCAAGTCATACGAGGCATCCCCCTCAAGATCGGGGCAGGTTACCCATTCAACTTTTTCGTGTTGACTCATAAACTGGGCGACCGCTTTAGCGTTTTCAACATGCTTCGGCATGCGAAGGTGCAAAGTTTCAAGACCGAGATTCAACAAAAAGGCATTTTGGGGTGAGGGAATGGAGCCTAAGTCGCGCATCAGCTGCGCCAAAATTTTCGCACAATAGGCAGCTGCACCGAAGGTTTCCGTATAGGTGATGCCATGATAAGACGCATCGGGTGTTGTCAATTCCGGATATTTGTCCGCATAAGTATTCCAGTCACAGCGGCCGCTATCGACAATTACGCCACCAACGGAGGTAGCATGGCCATCCATATATTTCGTTGTTGAATGAATGACCACATCCGCGCCCCATTCCAGAGGACGACAGTTGATGGGCGTGGGAAAGGTGTTGTCAATGATAAGCGGTACACCTTGCTCGTGGGCCACTTTAGCGAACTTTTCTATATCCAGGACATTGAGCGCAGGATTGGCAAGGCTTTCGCCGAAAACAGCCTTTGTATTGGGTTTAAAAGCGGCGCGCAGTTCATCTTCACTTGCATTAGGATCCACGAAGGTAAAATCAATTCCCATACGACGCATAGTGACGTCGAAAAGATTGAAGGTTCCGCCGTAAATGGTTGAGGCGCTCACAATGTGATCGCCCGCCTTAGCGATATTAAAAATAGAATAGAAAGAAGCCGCTTGTCCTGACGAGGTTAGAATAGCTGCAACGCCACCTTCCAAGGCACAGATTTTTGAAGCGACAGCATCGTTGGTAGGATTGGCTAAACGCGTGTAAAAATAACCGGATGCCTTCAGGTCAAAAAGATCGGCCATCTCTTCACAGGTGTCGTATTTAAAAGTGGTTGATTGTACAATGGGCAAAGCTCGCGGCTCACCGTTTTTAGCTCGGTAGCCGGCTTGGATACAATTGGTTTCAATAGAGTAATCGCTCATAGTCCAGGGTCCTTTCCTTATAAAACACTGATAGAGGGTTTTTACTAAAACACATTCTACAATAAATAAGCAAGCTAATAAAATAAAAAGGGCAGACTATTTTGAAAATCAATGAAAACGTTTGAAATAATAACAGAAAAAGAAGTTTAAATAAAAGTGCACAAGAATCTATTTAAATCATCTGAAGGAAATAAAGAAACTGTGCAAAGTGACGAAGTTAAAGAAAGAAAGTGATTTGCGTGTTGACAGAAAGTCCAAATGGATTTATAGTATAGACAAGCTCCAGGGAATACCAAAGGTAAAACCAAAAGGAAGCCGCCGTAGGAAATACGGAAGATGAAATGGTGTAGAGGGACATAAAGCCTAAAAGACCAAAGTAAGATGAATAAGAAAAGATAAGTCAAGAAAGAAACATAGGAAACAAAGACAAAGACGAATCAATTCAAAAACATCAGAAAAGTCGAAAGAAGAAAAAAGGTAGTCACTACACAAGTCAAAACCAGTGGAAACAAAAAAGTTGGACTTTGAAATCTGAAAGAAACCAAGTAAGAAACTAGCTTAAAGAACTAGAATCCGAAAAAGCGAAAAAGAAGTTTGAAGTAAGTTAGACATTAACGGAAACAACTCGTACAAGAAGTATTATTTGAGTACGCTAGGCCGAGTAAAAGAAGACAGAAACAGACGAAAGTGTAAAGTAGAAATCAGAAAGTAAAAAGAAAACAAAAAGACAAAAGAGATTCAAAAAAGCTAAAACCAAAAAGCTAAAAAGCTAAATAAAGCTAAAACAAAAATAGTGAAAACTAAAAAGTAAAAGCTAAAAATAGCCAAAAAGCTAAAAAAGTAAAAGCCAAATCAGAATCAAAAGTCTAAAAAAATGTTACATTGGCAGAGATAAAAAAAGTTTCACATAAAGGGTGACCAAAAAGGTAAAAAAGGGTTCGTTGGAGCTTCATTATATTAACCGGACCTCTGGGTGATGCCTGACTCAGAGGTCTTTTCATATTCTTGTTGTGCGAAGGAGGCCACTTGCAGGCTTGGCGAAAAGAAGATTTTAAGATTCTCTATACAGAGGAACAGATTGCGGCACGCATCAAAGAGATGGGCGCAGAAATAAGTAAAGACTATGCGAATATCAAAGAACCCTTGCTGGTTGTGGCCATGCTGAGAGGTTCTTTATATTTTGTTGCTGATTTAACACGAGCGATTGATTTGCCCTTGAGTTTCGACTTCCTCGGTATCAGCAGCTTTGACCCTTCCGTTGAACTGAGCACGATGCGTATTACAAAAGACATTGGCCTTGATATTCGTGGCAGACATGTGCTTGTGCTTGAAGAGATTGTCAGAACCGGTTTGACAACCAGTTTTATGATGCAGGTATTAGAAGACAGGGAACCGGCCAGTTTGACTCTGGCGGCTTTCCTTGCCTCTGAGGATCAATTGCTGATTGATTTGCCACTGAAGTATATCGCTTTCAACATCGATTACACACGCGTGGTGGGTTACGGTATGGATTTCCAAGACAAAGCCAGAAATCTTCCCTACGTCGCCGAAATGGAGAAAGAAAAGCTTTTGAATTTAAAGTAGGCTGAATTTATTTTGTGGTTTTCAAGTCGGATTTCATTAGAGTAAAACAATAGGTTTTGCCGTGTTCGGCGCATGCTCTCAAATAGTGGCGCATAAGGCGGTCACTGTCTTCCGTGATGAGATAATGCGGATAAGATTTTTCGTAGTATTTCAGGGCACTGTCGTTCCTGAAGGCTTCTCCCATGTAAATTTCACAAGCCGCAATTCGGTCACAAACCGACTCGGCAAGGTATTTCAGAGGCATGTCGATCGCACCGTAGCGACCACCGTTGCTCGGATAATCTGTCCAATATTCGATATGATGTTTATTTCTGCCTTTGTGGTTTAGCCAGGCTTGAGAATAACCGTTTTCTCGTCTCTCCAATTCATTGGGACTGCGTGTTCCTGTATAGAATTTAGCGCCCGGGATGAACTCCACAGGGGTATATTTAGATAAGTCGTGCAAGAGCCCTTGCAGATAAAGGCCGGCCTGCCAGCAATAACGCAGCACGCGATGCCTGTGTTTAGTAATCGTTATAAAATGCGCCAAGGGTCTGAAACTCATTCGAGGTCTTCCTTCAGTTTTTCAAAAATGCTTAGAACGGCTAAGCTCTGCGCTTTCCACTCTTCGTATGATTCCCGGTCCTGTGTATTAATCACTTGGGCAAAATGACGCCATTCGTTTTCTAATCGACAAATATTTTCGGCCTCCATGTTAAGCTCCTCGATCGAACTTTCAACTTGACCAAGAAAGCGGCTGTCCGCTCCGGCTTTGAGACGGGCCTTTTCACCTTGAATGATAAGTCCGTTATCTCCGTCGCAGTCCTTCGCTGCGAAGCAGGAAACCTGAAAGCCGGGGTAGGTCAGGACGGCAAGACCACTGGTATCCACCCCATTATAAGCCCGATTCGGAAAATACTTCTGAGCGAGAGGGAGACCGAAGAGACCGATAACGAGATGTAGGTTATAGATATTCAAATCGCTCAAGGCACCGCCGCCGAACGCGGGGTTGAAAATATTGGGCACTTCCCCTTTAAGGAATTGCGTGTAGCGGGAGGAATGCTGCGAGTAGTTGCAGGCACAGTAGCGAATGGGTCCCAGCCTCTCCAGTTTGGTTTTGATTCGCTTGAAGTTTTTGGAGTGGATGCTTGTAATCGCCTCAATAAGCATTTTATTTTGTAGAGCAGCAAGCTCAAAGAGTTCTTCGGCCTCTTTCAATGTGGGTGTAAAGGGTTTTTCAAGGACAACGTGTTTACCTGCATTGAGGGCCGCTTTTGTGTGCTCGTAGTGTAAATGATTCGGTGAGGCGATGTAAATAAGGTCAAGCTCCGGATCGCTGAGAAAATCGTTCATATCATCGTAGGCTTTGGACAGGCCAAAGCGCTTAGCTCTTTCTAAATCCCTTGAATAGAGGGCTAAGGTTTCCAAACCGTCCACTTTTTTTATCGAAGCTAAGCAGGCCTGAGTGATGGGGCCTG
>CAYFRY010000081.1:2262-6219 GCA_964345665.1 uncultured Oscillospiraceae bacterium | reverse complement strand
AAATGATATGACATTGAGAGGCTTTTTTTTCATAATTCTTGATGACCACGCGATTGACGGAACGTCCGTCCAGGTTCGTCCCCAGTCCTCGGCTGTTTGCAAAACCTGTCCACCAAGCGGCAAGCATGCGTTGGCGATAGGAGCTGCTGCCTAGGGCCGCGGTTTCGTCCGAAAAAAACATCGCCAAGTCTGCTTGCACGGAACTGCGCATACTTTCAATGTTGAGCTCGGGGAAGTCTCTTTCGATCCGTGGCAGCACCACTTTCTCCATACTCTGTAATGAGCTTGCGGCCGGTTCCCTGTTTCGTGCCTCCCTCAAAGCATCGCCCAGTTCAGAAAGTTCCGTGTTACTTGGTAAGAGAGAACGCAGATTTCTCCATCCTCGCCTGAGTCTATAGACGAGATAGAGAATACCGAGAACCGTCAAAGCGATAGAAAGGCTGAAGACTATCCATCCGATAGGTGGCGATTTTAAGCCAAGTATGTGAAACCGAGCAACCATTCTTGCAAGCAACATGTTAAGAAACCTGTCCCTTCTCCCTTTGGCAAAAGATCTCAACCGAGCGATGCCACAGAAATTATTTCAGCACAATTTTAGCATAGCTTTGCCTTGACACTTCTTCCGAGGCGGTATTATAAAAGAACGAGCGGTTTTTGAGACAGTGGCCTATGCGGGCGGTGGATTGGATGGAAAATTCGTTGCGGTTAAACAAACAAGTGAAAAATCACATTAATAATTGAAATAGCCTGTGCTGTTTGTTAAACTTCGGAATTGTACAAAGACATAAGGAGATACCACTATGAATAATGATCGGCATGCCATCGGCTATCTTCCGGATGAGCGACCTCCGTTTTGGAAACTGATACTCTACGCTATTCAGCAAGTGATTGTCATGTTTCCCGCAACCATTACGGTCGCCTTAATTACCGGGTTTCACGTTTCTACGACTATCTTTGCAAGCGGTTTTGCTACTTTGTGCTTTATTCTGGTCACCCGAGGAAAAATCCCGCTATACTATGGGTCCAGTTTCTCTTATATCGGCGCAATCGGCGGATTGATGGCGTCCGATGCCTTGCTCGGGGCGAGCCTTAACGATAAAATCGCAATTGCGCAATTCGGTATTGTTATGTCCGGCTTGGTTTCTATTGCTGCAGGTTTTATTGTTAAAAAACTTGGAAAAGATGCTATAGAAAAACTTCTTCCCGCGACGATTACCGGTCCCATTGCCATGATTATCGGTTTGACACTGGCAGGCAATGCACTCTCTGATGCGGCCACTGCACCGGCGGTTCCTGAGGCCCAGCTTGCTCTTGCCTCCAATTTGGCTTGGATTATTTCCCTTGTGACCCTGTTGTCAACCATTTTTTTCTCTGTTTATTTGAAAGGCATGCTGAGCCAGCTTCCGTTATTACTTGGTCCTATTCTTGGTGTTGCAGTTGCCTTGATTGTTAAACAGACGAGTGGTATTGATTTTTTCAGAGTGCTTTCGGAGCAGGCAGATAGCGGAATTTTTGCCCTTCCGATTTTTACCCTTCCTAAACCCAGTTGGCTTTCAGTTGCGGCCATCATGCCGATTGCCATTGCGACGATTCCGGAATCTACAGCTCATGTCTACCAGCTGGATATATATGTTAACGATTTGGCGAGGCGAAAAGGGAGTACGAAGCGATATGATATCGCGGATCGACTGGGGGACAACTTAATCGGTGACGGGATCGGCGATATGGTAGCAGGAGCTATCGGCGGTCCTGCCGGGACCAATTATGGAGAAAACATCAGCGCTATGGCGATTACCAGGGTCTTTTCAGTCCCTGTTCTGATTGCGGCAGCTGTGTTGGCTATGCTTATCTCTTTCTTTACTCCACTTGTAAATGCTATCTATTCTATACCGGTTGCAGTTATCGGCGGTCTGGAAATCTATTTGTTCGGAGCGATTGCCGCACAGGGAATTGCAATTATGATTGACAAAAAGGTCGATATGTTCAGTTCTAAAAACATCGCTGTTATTGCAACGATTATGATTATCGGTTTGGGCGGACAATATGCGTTTAATGGATCTATTCCCTTCTTCGGAATCGAGGTTCCTTGTATCGCAGGCGCTTCAATTTTTGGAATTCTCTTGAATCTGCTCCTGAATATTGGAAAAAAGAAGACCGAGTAAGCAGTTAAACAACGGACCAATCTTAAATTAACGGCTCCGGGTAATCCCGGAGCCGCTACTATTTTGTGTCAATGTCCGGCTTGTTCCTATTTGGGTTTCCTCAGGCCAAGCTGCGCAGTGGCGGAACCGAAATAACCTTTACACCCATGCGCTTAAAACGCTCCAGAATGGCTTTAGGCGATTCGGTATCCGTGATTAAGGTGTCGCCTTCTTGTAATTGGCCGGAGGTGAAACTCTCCGTTACGCCTATCTTGGAGTGGTCGGCTAATACGATACGTTCTTGAGCGCGTTTCAGCATGAGTTCATTAATGGAGGCTTCTTGTAGAACGGAAGTCGCGATACCTTGCTCCAAAGAAAGGCCGTTACAGCCAAGAAAAACTTTAGCGGCGGAAACTCGGTTTAAGTTTTGCATGGCAAAATGCCCCACCATTGACTCCTTCGGCTCACGCAGTTCACCGCCCGTTAAGACAATGAGTGTGGAGTCACTGCGTTCGGCATGGATTGCTTTAGCGTTATTAGTTATTACCGTTACATTCTCAGCTGTGAGATATTTCAAAACAAGTAAAGCGGTAGAAGAAGTGTTCATAAAAATAGTATCTCTGTCTTTGACAAGCTTAGCTGCCTCTTGTGCAATGGCATTTTTATGCATGACAAGTGTCGAGGAAAAAGAAGTAGAAACGGGATTCAGCAATGCAGCGCCGCCGTGGAAACGTTCTACGATGCGTTGTTTCTCCAAGTACTCCAAATCGCGACGAATGGTAAGAGGAGAGGTTCCCAATTCCTTGGCTAAAAAGGCCACTTTTAGTCTCCCGTAAGATTCAAATAACTTTACAATTTTCAATCTTCTGGCATCCACAACGCTTGCACTGCTTTTCATATCCAGCTTCTCCTATAATAAGACAGATTTATCCAATATGAAACATTTAATGTTCATTTAAATTATATAATTTGAAAAAATGAATGTAAATTGATTAAATAAACATAAATTTTAGGCTATAGTTCAAATAAGTGCTCATAAATTCCATAATATCGTTCAAAACAAACATTAAGCTGAAGCCGGTATTGATTCGATAATGTTCATTTTTATAAAACAGAGAAGTGATTTTTTAAACTTTCAACAATTTTAGAATATTTGTGCTCGAAATGGTCTTTTATACGAATAAAACGTTCTTAAATGAGGTCCAAATAATCGTGAGAAGGCCTTGGGTCAAGACGATATGTTCTTTGTGAACGAATAAAGCGAAAAGTAAGAATAATATCACAAGAATTGTTATATTAATTTAGTGAAAACATCAGTTGAAACAAAAGACTAGTGAGATTACGATTAATCAAGGTATGTAATAAGCACATAATTTAGCAGTATGCACAAACTAGGAGGTGAATCAATGCTCATTAAGGAAATCTATGAGCGTAAACATTACGCGTTCAATACGGAAGCGAAAGATTGGAAAGAGGCCATTCGTATGTGCTGTGTGCCTTTAGAGGCGGACGGAACGGTAGATAAGGCCTATGCGGATGAAATGATTGCCAGCGTGGAAAAGCACGGTCCATATATCGTTATTTTACCCGGCTTGGCTATGCCTCACTCCACTGAGAATTCCGAGAGTGCACACGGCACTGCTATCGGCTTTATGAAATTGGAAAAACCGGTCTCCTTTGAGCCGGGCAATCCTGATAAAGATGTCACGCTTTTCTTTACCTTGGCATCCATCAACCCTGACGCACATGTCAATAACATGCAGCGTCTCTATTCGATTTTGACCAATGAAGAAGTGCTGAATAAATTACAAGAAGT
>CAYFRY010000081.1:636-2252 GCA_964345665.1 uncultured Oscillospiraceae bacterium | reverse complement strand
TTTAGCTTTGGACGCATTGCTGGAAAATCCGGAGGGATAATCGGCCCCAAATCAATTCGGTTCTGCTATAGCCGTATTTGTTCTTGGATTTCTCTATAAGAGATGGAGGGAAAACATGGATCAAGTTTTGAATTTCCTAAATTCAATTTGGGTATTCTTCGTTAACAACTTTCTGACACAACCTGCCTATTTTATCGGTTTGATGGTTGTCGTCGGTTACGCTTTGTTAGGGAAGAAATGGTATGACATTTTAGCCGGCTTTATCAAAGCGGTGGTAGGATTTCTAATCCTCAATGTGGGTTCCGGCGGACTCGTCGGCAACTTCCGCCCTATTTTGGTCGGCCTAAAAGACAAGTTTGATTTACACGCAATGGTTATTGACCCTTACTTCGGTCAAAACGCCGTACAGGCGGCCATGGAAAAAACAGGAAGAACCTTTTCTCAAATAATGGTACTTCTTTTGGTTGCGTTTATCTTTAACATTGCTCTGGTCGCTCTGAAAAAATACACCAAAATGAGAGCGCTTTTCACCACGGGTCACGTGCAGATGCAGCAGGCGGCGACGGCTTTCTGGCTGATTCTCTTCGCTCTTCCCGCTTTGGAAAATAATAATGTCGGTATTTTGCTTGTAATGGGGCTCATCCTAGGTCTCTACTGGGCGGTCGGCTCTAATCTTATCGTTGGCCAATCTCAAGCTTTGACGGATGGTGCAGGCTTTACTATCGCGCATCAACAGATGTTCGGTATTGGACTCTTTACCAGTTTGGCCGGGCGCATGAATAAGAAAGGGAAATCCAAACGTTTGGATGACATCAAGCTCCCGGGCTTCCTGAGAATCTTTAACGAGAATATGGTGGCCACCTCTATTTTGATGACCTTATTCTTCGGTGCCATTCTTTTGGTTCTTGGCAAACCTTATCTGGTAGAAAAAGAATTCATGAAACCTACTCAGAATTTTTTCTTCTATATTTTGACTACTGCGTTTAACTTTGGTGTCTATCTGGCCATCTTGCAGCTTGGCGTTCGCACCTTTGTTACCGAGTTGACCAACTCTTTCCAAGGTATTTCCCATAAGCTCCTGAAAGGTGCTGTACCGGGCGTTGACTGTGCCGTTTGCTTCGGTTTCGGTTCCGCAAATGCCGTTACCATCGGTTTTCTCTTCGGTGCTTTGGGTCAATTCCTGGCCATCATTGCGCTGATTCTCCTCAAGAGCCCGACGCTTGTTATTGCAGGTTTCGTACCCGTCTTCTTTGACAATGCGGCTATTGGTGTTTATGCGGACAGCAAGGGCGGAGCGAAAGCGGCCATGATTTTCCCCTTTATCTCCGGTCTGATTCAGGTCTTCGGCTCGGCTTTCATTGCAAGCTTTGTCGGCCTTGCCGAATACGGCGGTTATTTGGGTATGTTTGACTGGGCGACTGTCTGGCCGGTCTTCACTGTTGTGATGAAGTATCTGAGCTATGTCGGTGTGGCCCTCGTTGTTATCGCACTGATTGCGATTCCTCAAATCCAATACAGAATGAACAAGGATACCTATTTCTTGGAAACTGAAGATTGGGAAGAGTGCAAACGCATTCGTGCTGAAAAAGCAGCCAAATAGTCCACAATACATTTTA
>CAYFRY010000081.1:0-626 GCA_964345665.1 uncultured Oscillospiraceae bacterium | reverse complement strand
CGGGCGGGCGGAGCCCAAGTCTTAAAATGCAAAACAATTATTGAAAGGAAAAGATAAAGACTATGATTAAAATACTTGTAGCATGCGCAAATGGTGCCGGATCCAGCTTAATGATGAAAATGGCTGTTGAGAAAGCCATGAAGCAGTTAGGTATTAATTTTTCGGAGATTCATCACTGTGCCTTAGCAGAAGGTGTCAGTTCTGCCAGACAATATGACTTGGTTTTTGTGGCAGTAAACTTCCTCAATATGTATGATAATGCCATCAAACAGGGTGTAAAAGTGATTGGTCTGCGCAATGTGCTCAGCGATAAAGAAGTGGTTGAAAAAATGAACGAGACCGGCTACACCGAATTTTTCTTAAGTAAGCAATAAAATGCTGACAGAGACGAAGCATTTGAATGCCGCTCAGGACGCGCTACTTATGGAAAAAGCGGCGCGTCTGAAGTTGGTTGTCTGTGATTCAGACGGAACACTACTGAACAGCCAAAAGCGCATTTCACCTGTGAATCGTGAAATCATAGCACAATCAAATGCCAAAGGCGTCCCGGTGACGATATGTTCCGGGCGTATTTTTACTATGTTAGAAGCTTATGTTAAGAAGCTTGATATTAAGGTTCCTCTAAT
>CAYFRY010000080.1:5926-6233 GCA_964345665.1 uncultured Oscillospiraceae bacterium | reverse complement strand
ATGAGTGCAAATGTAAAAACTGTGGTTTGATCCGAAAAGAGAGTCATGAGTTTGACCGGTGTAAGTGTAAGGTCTGCGGCTATGTGCGTGCCTTAGAACACGAATGGGAACGCTCCAAGGGAGAGGATGAAAAGTGCATATTAACATGTAAGGTCTGCGGTCAAATCATGAAAAGCAATAATCGCGAACCTCATAAGCTAAACGGCTGCAGATGTGAGGATTGCGGTATGCAATTCGATTCGAACGATCAATTCGAACGTTGCCGCTGCATCATCTGTGGTAAAACTCGCTTTGAGGGCCATGATGA
>CAYFRY010000080.1:5388-5916 GCA_964345665.1 uncultured Oscillospiraceae bacterium | reverse complement strand
CTATGTGACTGAAATTCTGAACTCAGAAAAAGAGCCAAAGAAAATCACATATAACAAAAAAACCGTTGAGTGTAAAATCTGTAATCGTAAAGTCGTTGAGGATAGCTTTTACAGTGTCATCTGTCCCGCGTGCGGAGAAATTACTTACTCGGACAATGTCATATTTTCAGCCAGTGACGGTTATGAGATGGACATCCATTTCACTTGTAAAAAATGCGGGCAAAAAGCGGACTTTACCTATAGAAAAGAGGGTCGAGATATTCGAGGGAGGGTATAACTATGCCGCATAAATTCAGAAAGAAAAAATTTACGGTTAAAAAACCGCCTTCAACAAAAATCATTGCGATAATCATTATTGTATTTGCCATTGCCTTTGCTGCTTTTATGCTCTATGAAATAATAAACAAGAATCCGACCATGCGTTTGGGTTACTTATTCTTCCCGGCAATGCTTATTTTTATCGCCAACATACTGATAATATCAGTAAAGGGAAAAGGGAACGATTTACTCGTAGAGGGTGATGATTTT
>CAYFRY010000080.1:0-5378 GCA_964345665.1 uncultured Oscillospiraceae bacterium | reverse complement strand
TCGCTTTGTGGCAGAATGCAATTATAAGCGTTACATAAGCTTGCTTCTTTATTTACAACGACATCCTGCGCTCATAACGATAAATGAAAAAACTTTCGGAAAAGGATATTTAGATTAACTGAGTATAATAATGCCCTTGTTTCTATACCGTCGTAATCCAATAGTGGCATAGTATACGACCCTCATAGTCCACCTGCTGACTTAAAACGCCGCCATTATGCTCAATCGTTTTAGCGGAGCCAAGATTGTCGTCGAAACAAGTGATCAGCACACGTTCAAGACCTAAGTCACGGCATCTCAATAAGGCCAAACGGAGCATTTCCGTGGCGACACCATGCCGGCGCTGGTCCTGAGCAACTGAAGAACCGATATGCCCGCCGAATCGGCGCAGAAAATCATTAAGCTCATGGCGTATGTCAATCATCCCGACTAAGCATTCACCAGCGCCGTCACACTCATACGCGTAAAAAGTCGAGGCAGGTACCAAACCCTCCTCCACCGTTTCTTGGGAGCGGTTTAAGCGATTCCGGCGAAGCCATTCACCGAAGGACTCCCCTCTGTCCAAAGCACGGTCTAAACCGGCACTGCCATCCATAGTCTCGCCCGAACGCACAAATTTCTCTCGATAGGCCAAGGCCGCTGCCTCATCTTCTTCCGATGGCACTTTCAGATACAAAGACAATGCAGTCACACTTCTTCCTCCAAGGCTTCCAAATAAAAGCTCATCGGCCTGAAACCGTCATTACAGCTGATCATGGCCGATTTCTTATTTTTCATCCAACCTTGATAGAAGTCTTCTCCACCATACGCCAAAGTCATCACAAAAGGAGAAATCGAGTCCCACGCACTTTGGCAAAAGTTCTCCGGCTTTTCCCAACCGTTTGCCACATAAACCTTACCGACCTTCATCGTACAAGGATCCTCCAAAGGATTTTCATAAAGCTTAATCAAGTCCTCATGGACACACTGCTTCATAGCGGTAATACGTACTTTTTTCATCCCTTCATTCCCCTAGTTCCTCAGCAGGCAGTAAATCCACAATCACCAGCTCCGGACGATTGAATATTCGTGGCACCCGAGTTGATTCACGCGCCAAACCTCTGCTGACGATCAGCGTTGAGTCACCCATATGATACTCCCCGCCTGCCCTCTCGGGAAACCATCCCTGGTTAGGAGCGAAAACACCGTTCACTAAACCCGGAATGCGCCACTGTCCACCGTGCGCATGGCCTGCCAGCGAGAGGTCAAAACCGGCTTCTGTATAGGAAGAAAAGCGCTCAGGCCGATGTGCCAGAAGCACAGAAAAAAACTCTTCATTCCGTGTGACCGCGACTTCCTTCAACTGCTGTTCAGAACTAACAGGCGAAGCCATGTAGTCTACAATATCCGGGTCACTGATACCGGCTAAATCGATACGCTGACCCTTTACGTTTAGTTCAAGCAGCTGTCCCTCCAGAATCGTCACGCCGTAACGACACAGAATCTCATAAACTTCGTCTACACGTCCGCTCCAATACTCATGGTTTCCCGTTACATAGTACATCGGGCAACGTCCTTCCAACTCGGCAATCAGCTCCTCTGATTTGATAAAAGGCATCTTGTCATCAAAAATGTCGCCACCCAGCAAAACAAAATCAGGTTTAGCCTCCTCAATCGCTTCAAGCAACCGGGCCTGACCCTCCCCGTAATCGCAGCCATGTAAATCCGTAATAAGAGCGAGGCGCAAGGGCGTATGTATCTTTGCCGAAGGAAGCGCGTACTTCCTTACAAGAAGGCGCGTATCAAAAGCCAAAAGCGCCAGAAAAACCAGCGCTGTCAGCACAAGGATCAGACAGATGTGTTTTTTAGTGATTTTCATCGTTCGCACGGATCAAAGATCCAACTCCAATTTCAGTGTCTCCAAGATATTACCACGTCTTGCGTTTCCGGAACCAAGATTCATCACGACTAACAGGAAAGCAATCACAACGAGAGCAGCCAAAGCGAAGTGGCCGACAGGAATATAAAAGGTGAAGGCAATGGTTCGAGACAAGTATTTATAGATGAGACAACTGGATATCGTTCCCAATATAAAACCATAGAGCAGTACTTTGAACGCGTAGAAGTAACTTTCAAAGCGAATCATTTTTCTAAAGGATTTCTCCTCCATCCCCACCGCGCGAAGCATGGCAAATTCCTTCTTTCGCAGTCGTAAAGAAGCTAGGATACTGTTGAAAATATTGGTCAGCGAAATTAAAGCTAAAACGGTGGCAAAACCAAGGAACAAAATTCTGGCCAGCATCAGCAAGTCTTTATCATTTTACGAAACTGCATTCCAATCCATAATCTCAAAATACAGACTACGCTCATAAATCCAAGAGCACAAGATCAAAAGCCGTCTCTAAGGCTAAAAGCGCCTCTTTTACGCTTGCGCAATGACTCACTTCATAACCCTCGTCTTCCAGTGAGAATTTGAGGGCAAAAGCAATAGTCTGGTCGTCTTCTACAAACAGAATCCTTTTCATAAATCCACTTTATCACAGCAAGTCATTGACAAGGTGACCTTTCTCTTAGATTTGTTTGCCAAACCGTCACAAAAATCGTTCAGGCAGACAGAAAACAGGCCATGAAGCGAAGTCATCGCATCACAGCCTGCATCGAAATATTAAACATTCAGTTCAACTAAATAAAATCGTCAGGATTCTTAGATTTCGGATCCAGTGCCGTCGGCTTGTTTACTCTCCAATTTTCACGAATTTCGATGGGGCCTTGCACTAATGGATCATCCGTCTTTACCATCCAATCCTCTAAGCGCTTGCGCAAGTCGGACAGAATACTTGCATAGGAGGGATCACCAATAAGGTTATGGCTCTCATTCGGATCCTGCTCCAAATCGTAAAGATGTTCCTTTGTCTTTTCACCGTCATAAAAACCGTTGTCAATGTAATAATTCTTACTGATTGAACGGTCCATGTTAGACAAGTTAAAGGCATCGTAATTGTCGTCATAATAACGAATATACTTGAACTTGTCCGTTCTGACAGAGCGCATAGGCTCATAAGAAGTATGGAAATTGATTTCGCTGAAGACCGCTTCTCTGATACTCTGCTTCGGGTCATCAAACAAAGCCGCTTGACTGATACCTTGACAATACGAGGGAATCTCAAAACCAAGAAGATCAAAAAGTGTTGGCAAAACATCCACATGAGACATTAAGGCAGACGTTCTCTGACCCATGGCCGAAGAACCGGGCACATGCATAAGCAGAGGAATACCTATGCCGGCATCTCTCAAGGTGCACTTGGCCTGCGGGAATGCAATACCGTGGTCACTCGTGACAAAGATGATACTGTTCTCAAAATAACCGTTCTCCCGAAGTGCTCTAAAGACTTTCGCCAGAGCGGCATCGTAGTAGGTCACCGACCTTTGATGGGCAGCCAAGTCCGCTCTTACTTCAGGCACATCCACAAGGAAACCCGGAACAACAAGATCTTCTTCAGAGATACTTTCCCCATTCAAAGCCTCATCAGGGTATTCCCTATGCGTTGAGAAGAGTCCGAATGACAAGAACAGGGGCTTGGACAGATCACGTTTCGGTAACCAATCCGCAACAGCAGCAGCATTGTTCAAATCCCAATGCACCAATTCTTTTTCTTCTAACCCCTCATTGTCAGTGGTCAGATTAAGTTGATAACCGATGGCGTTCGCACCCGCCTCATGATGAACATAGCGGCCATGCTCATGTTGAATGCCACAAAGCACCGTTTCGTAGCCTTTATTATTCAACTGTCTAACGATGTGTTGTTCATAGTCATGGAGCTTAAATCCTCTATTGGTTAAGCCGAGCATGCCATTACTGTGGGGATAACGCCCTGTCACCAAGGCGGAACGACTTGGCGAACAGGTCGGAGAACAACAAAAGCTGCGATCAAATGTAAGTGCAGTGTTGGCAAAATCATCCAGAGCAGGTGTCGAAACACTTTGATCATACACGCTGAGGTATTTCCCGCTGTCGTGAGAATGAAGATAGATGACATTTTTTACATCACTCATGGCACTCACCGCTACTCTTCGCCGATTCCTGCAGCCAATAATTTCTCTTTCAATTCGACTTTATCCAACAAGTTTTTCAGGCCGATAACTTTGGCATCGGCAGGAAGCGTTTCAACAAAGCGCTCGTTCACAATAACCAAATCGAATTGCTTAGCAATGCTGCGCGCTTCGTCAATGGCCGTGTGGGTAATATCAGCATTTACATTAAGAGACTTCAATACTCTTTGAGCGGTCATTTTAATGACCTGAGAGGAGCCCATTCCTGCACCACATGCAACTAAAACTTTCATAAAATATCTCCTTTATAATATAGGACCAAATGAATTCATTTGGCCCCTATGCCACTTGACTTAAGCGAATAACACAAGATTAATCCTGCTCAAAATATTTTTCTTTGTTTTTACGATATTGCAGTTGCGGAATAATCAACATAATCAAGATCACAAGAACAATACCGACGACTGACAAGTTCTTAATAATGAATCCGAATACCGGCCAAGCTGTCGCCCAGTCAAGGTTACCCACATAGCCTCCGAACGGAGCCATTTGAAAGAGCACGATGGCAAGAGCACTACCGACAACCTGCAGCATGCCCGAGCCCACACACGCGACAATGAGAGCCTTAAAGCCGCCTTTGTTATTTGCATATAAACCCAACGTCGCATTGTCATAAAACAAAGGGACAAATCCCGGGATAATGAGAATGGGATTCTTAGTGAGAATTAAGAGCGCAATAGCAATGGCTTGCCCGATAGCACCGAACATGAAGCCGAGCGTAATTGCGTTGGAGGAACCGAAACCGAAAGTAGCCGCACAGTCAACCGCCGGTACGGAGCCTTTCAGGACAGAAGAAGAAATACCGTCAAAAGAGGTCACCAATTCACTGACGAACATGCGAACACCGGATTTCAAAATGGTCAGGTTAACGGCAAAAGACGCTCCTTTTTCATAGAGGTAAAGCGGGAAAGAAGTATCCTTTCCGAAAGCCGAATCTAATTCCCTTAGTGTCGCTTCACCGACAATCATGATGATAATGGTGAAAAACACACCCATGATGAGAGTGGTCGAAACGGTGTAGTCATCAAGCAGCTTGAAAGCACCGCTCAATTTGAAATTATCAACACCTTTTTCCTTTTTCCCGACTTTATGTGCAAAACGATCTACAAACCAGACACCGAACATCTGTTGATGTCCGATAGCAAAACCGGAGTTATCCGTTAAATCATTGGTCGCTTCAACCGTCATGTTGGAGCCGACCGCCCAATAGGTTCCGCAAAGAAGGCCTGTCACACTCATAAAAAAGCACAAATTATCACAAAATGACAAAAACCTCGCACGAATTCTCA
>CAYFRY010000079.1:0-6268 GCA_964345665.1 uncultured Oscillospiraceae bacterium | reverse complement strand
GGGCACCACAAGAAGTCCTGATGCTCAGGGCTTCTTTATTTTATTTTTTATTTTATGCGTAGAGAGTATCGATATGTCAGAGGCAAGCAGATCCGAAACCTTAAACACTGAAACTTATCAGAATATGCCCACGGTTCTTGGTCAAAGCGTCCTGGGCCGTCTTTTGGGAAGTCGCGATTTTTTACGGCTTCTGATTACGATTGCTATTCCGGTTGCCATCCAAAGCCTCATCAGTTCTACGGTTAATATGCTGGATACCGTTATGATCAGTCCTTTGGGAAGCGACGCCATTGCTGCTGTCGGTCAAGTCAATCAGCTTGTCTTTTCTTTTCAGTTTATCTTGTTCGGAATTTCTAACGGGGGCTCGATTTTTTTTGCTCAATATCACGGTCGCCAAGACCGAGTCGGTATAGAAAGGGTTTTGGTCATCTGTATTCGCCTCAGCGTGGCGGTCACTTTGCCCTTTTCGTTACTATCCTTATTCGCTTCTCAAAGCATTATGCAAGTTCTTGCCCCGGAGCCTGAGCTCATTCGTATCGGTTCGGAATACCTTGTTATTGTTGCTTTATGTTTTGTTCTGATGGGTGTTTCCCAAATTTTCGGAGCGGCCTTAAGGAGCATAGGCCGGGCTAAAGTCGGCTTACAGGCCTCTGTTTTGGCCTTTTTCCTTAATGTTCTATTTAATTACCTTCTGATTTTCGGCAAAATAGGTTTTCCTGCCATGGGGGTAAGAGGGGCGGCCATTGCAACCGTTCTTGCTCGAATCGCTGAAATGTTTTGGCTGCTTAAAGTGGTTTTATCTAAAGACTCGACTTTGTTGTTTCGGCTTAAAAGTCTTTTGATATTTGATGCACCCCTCAGAAAACAATATCTGAAAATTTCGGCTCCTGTGATTATTTCCGAAGTGCTTTGGGCCATGGCTAATCTGATTTATGCTTTGGTCTATGTGCGTATAGGAACGGATGAGGCAGCGGGCGTACAGATTTCCGGAACGATACAAAATGTTCTCTTTATATTAACATCGAGTTTGGCGGCGGCTTGTGCGGTAGTCATCGGTAATGCCATCGGCGCAGGTGAGGACAGAGAAAAGGTTATCTTTCCAGCAGCCTCTCGCATTCTGCGTTTAGCGATTCTCCTCGGTCTTGTATTTTCCGCCCTCTCAGTCTTGGCTCCTGATGTTCTTTTGGTGGTCTACCCGGATCTGGGTCCGGACTTGCAAAGGGTTAGCGCCAATTTGGTTCGCGTTCGAGGAGCCTTCCTTATCATCCGATTTATTAACGCAATCTTTATTGTGGGTTTATTCCGTGCCGGAGGTGACGTGCGCATACCTCTGATTGTTGAGCTTGCTACGGTTTGGCTCTTTGCCGTGCCTGTTGCTCTTGTGGCGGGGCTTGTCTTGAAGCTGGGCATTTATTGGACTCTGGCACTTATCAGCACGGAAGAAGTGATTAAATTTATCATTATGTACCCGCGCTACCGCAAAAAGTTCTGGATTAATGAGGTTTGAGCGCCACTTCTTAGCGATTCGTATCTTATCGATATCGGTCGTAATAGTTGTTTTCTTCATCTTCAAGTTCTACGTGGTCCATGAGGGCTCAGCAGCTGACGAGGTTGCTGGCCTTGGATGAGTACTGCGGTGAACTTGAAATCTCTACCAACCGTGGTACGTTTTTCAAGTTCTACGCAGAACAATAAGGGCTCAGCGGCTGGCGAAGCTGCTGGTCTTGGATGCGTACCGCGGTAAACTTGAAATCTCTACCAACCGCGGTACGTTTTTCAAGTTCTACGCGGACGATAAGGGCTCAGCAGCTGACGAGGCTGCTGATGTTGGGTGAGTACCGCGGTGAACTTGAAATCTCTACCAACCGCGGTACGTTTTTCAAGTTCTACGCGAACAACAAGGGCTCAGCGTCTGACGAGGCTGCTGGTCTTGGATAACGTCTATAAAGTGGTGTAAAAAGGGAAAATCCGCAAGATTTCAAAAAAGTTAAATCGATTTAACTGTCCTCTAACCTGAATGACCTAGAGCTTTTTATGTGACAAGTCTAAAATAAAATAAAACCGATGATGAGGTGAAGTGTGAAAAAAACATACGTCTTGGACACTAACGTTTTGATTCAGGCTCCTTACGCACTTGAATCTTTCGAAGACAATCATGTGGTTTTGCCGATTGCTGTTTTGGAAGAGCTGGATGCTCTGAAAAACAGTGAGGGCGAAAGAGGAGCCAACGCACGGCAGGCCATACGCTATTTGGAAGCACTGAGGTTGAAGGGTAACCTGATTGAGGGCATCTCACTCAATAATGGCGGCACACTGAGGCTCGAACTCAACTGTAGCCACATCGAATTGCCGCACGGTTTCGATGAACAAAAGAGCGATAATCGCATTCTCAAAGTATGTCAGGGGCTGAAGGAAAGTTCGGCCCCTCTTATTTTGGTGACACGCGACATTCTTGTGCGCATTAAAGCTCAGGTCATGGGGATTCAAGCGGAAAATTTCACGACAGAGCAGTCTCCCGTCAGTTCCATGTAGTATACCGGGCGCTGCGAGGCCTACGTTTCCGAGAAGAGCTTCGAAAGCTTCAAGAAAAAACCTATTCTTCCGGGCGATATTTATCAGACGGATGAGAATGGCAAAAAACAAGCCGTTGAGCTTTTTGCCAATCAATTTCTCATTCTTAAGGCGGATCAGTCCACACGAAAAACGCAGTTGGGACGTTTTGATGGCCAAAAAGTCGTCCCGCTTCAATACAAGAAGCGTAAACCTTATGGGGTCACGCCTCGCAATGTCGGCCAATTCTTCCTGCAGGAGGCCTTGATGAGCAGTGCCGAAGACGCACCGCTGGTCATCGTCAAAGGTATGGCGGGCACGGCCAAAACTTTTTACAGTTTGGCGGTGGGGCTAAGTTCCATCTTAGAGCAGGAAGAGCCGGAGTATAGGCGCATCCTGATTTGTAGGCCGAATGTGCAGTTTGACGACGACATCGGTTTTTTGCCCGGGAACGAGGCTGAAAAAATCGCGCCTTTGCTTAGGCCGGCCATTGACAACCTGGAGCTCTTGGTCGATCAGAATGAACATGAGCGTTTTCGCAGTGAGTCCGGTCTTTCCGGAAAAATTGAAGAGCTTTTCGACCGAGGTATTATTGTCGCGCAGGCTTTAAATTTTATTCGTGGGCGTTCGGTCAGCAAAACTTATTTGATCATCGATGAAGCCCAAAACCTGACGCCTAAACAGGCCAAAGGTATTATCACGCGCGCAGGAATCGGAACCAAGGTCATTTTACTCGGAGACCCCAATCAGATTGACCATCCGCTGCTTGATGAGCGTAGTAACGGTTTGAGCTATGCTGCAGAGCGAATGAAAGGGAGTCCGCTTTGCCATCAAATTACTTTATCGGCGGAGGAGTGCGAACGTTCTGCGCTGGCGATGGATGCGGTATTAAGGATGTAAAGGACTCGGGATCCGTTTGCGGCTTGTACTTGCCTTACGACTCGCTATCGTCATCTTCTTGCTCTTCGGACTCCGACACGGAAGCCAAGATCTTTTTGACCCGATGTTCATCTACTTCTAAAATTTTAATCTGCACATTTCCGGTTTCAAAGCTCTCTCCTACTTCCGGCAGTCCGTCAAATTCTTCAATCAACCATCCGTTAAGCGTATTGTGTTCGAGGTCTACCCACTTGCGATCAATATCGAGTTCTGAAGAAAAGTCTCGAGGACTTATGTCTCCACGGACTTCGTAAGTAGTTTCATCGATTTGTTTAATCTTTTGGTGTATCGTATCGTACTCGTCCCAAATCTCTCCGACCAACTCCTCAATGATATCCTCTACGGTCAAACAACCTACCGTTCCACCAAACTCGTCTATAACGATAGCCATGGGCATTTTTTTAAGATTGAGCATATTCAGGGTCTCCGGTAGTTTTTTGGATTCAAAAACATAAACCGGTTCTGTCATCAAATCTGAAACCAAGTTATTTATATCCAAGGAAGACAGGTCTTCGTCCATTAACTTTTCCAAGAACTGTCCCACATGAACGACTCCGATAATGCTGTCTATGCTGTCCCGATAAACCGGAAGTCTGGAAAACGGCGTGTTAAAAATGGTCTCAACAATACTGTCTTTATCCTCTTCTATATCAATAGCCGTCATAGCAAGTCTCGGCGTTACAATCTCGGAAACGCTGATATCGGAAAATTCCAAGGTGGACAGTAACAAGTCGGATTTTTCTTTGTCTATAATGCCGTCATCCTCAATGTGTTCGATGATGGTGGTCAGTTCTTCTACGGTCATTTTTTCGGCCTCTTCATTTTTCCATTTGGCCGAAAACAATCCCACGATAGCTACGATTATCTTGATGACGGGAGATAGGACAATCATGAGGATTCTGATGGGTAAGGAGGCAAATAAGGCGAACTCAAAAGGAATCTTCTTAGCAATTATTTTAGGGGTAATCTCTCCGAATATGAGTATGATGACCGTAATGACCAAGGTGGCAAGCAGTGCCCCCTGCTCACCCACTAAAGCAATAACCAATACCGTTGATATAGAAGTGGCCGCGATATTGACCAGATTATTACCGATTAAAATAGTGGAAAGGGTGTTGTCAAAATGCTCAACAATATAGAGTGCAAAACGAGCCGCCACATTGCCCTTTTCCGCTTTGCTTTTTAATCTCATATGATTTACAGAAGAAAAGGCAATCTCGGATGCGGAAAAAAAGGCGGAAAAGAGGATGCAAACGACTATACCGATGTAATGAAACAGACTCGCTTCCATACCTTCAGCCCCCTTCCTGATGCACCGCTACACGCATGTCATCTTGGATTTCTCCAATCAGTTCTTCCAGAATATCGTTCAGCGTTACGATGCCGGTACTATGGCCGGCCTCATCGACGACCAGGGCTAAGTGTATTTTGTTCAGGCTCAACTCGTTCATGAGATCATCCAGGACCATGTCCGGCCGGGCATAATAGGGCTGCAACAAAATATCTCGCACATTGAAATCAGGGTTTTTTAAATAATGCTTATAAAATTCTTTTGTTTGCAAAATGCCAATGATATTTCCTTCATGCTTTTCATAGATGGGGTATCTGGAAAAACCGCTGTTTTTCAGGCTTGAAAGGATGTCTTTTTTATCCGCATCAACGTCCAAACGTATGATTTCTTCTATAGGTGTATAAATCTCACAGACTTTTTTTCTGTCAAAATGCAAAGCGGAGGACATCAGTTGATAATCTCTTTTACTGAGGACGCCTCCCTCACCGACATCCCGCACAATTTGAATAAATTCTTCTTCATTGATTTCAGGTTCGTCTTTTTCGGGGAAAAGCTTAGATACAAGGGTCGAGATCCCCATGAAAAATAAGCTGAAGGGCTTTAGGAGCTTAATGAGAGCTTTTAAAGGAGAAGAGACGGCTAAAGCATAGTTAAAATTAGACTTGCCATAACTTTTCGGAATCATCTCGCTGAATAGAAAAACTATGAACGTGGACAGCAATGTACTGATTGTTAGGTATTTTGACCCTAAATATTTTGTTGTCAGCAGCGTGACTATAGAAGCAAAGCCATTGTGCGTCAGATTATTACCGATCAGCAAGGTAATCAGCGCGCTGTCAAAATGCTCCAAAATATAACTTGCGGTCAAGGCTCTCTTCTCACCTTGATCCGCATAGTTTTTAAGTCTGATTTTATTCATTGAGGAATAGCTGATTTCAGTCGCCGCACAAAACGAAGCCCCCAGCAAAAGTAGGAATAATACCAGAATGTATATCAGGGTGCTACTGCCCATTCGAATCGATGACTCCTTTTATTCAATACATCTTCGCTCCGGCAGGGATTCGGTCAGATAAGACGATTAAATTCAATTTTTCTTGACCCTCCTCCTCATGGATGGCCGAAATGATCATCCCTTCGGAATCGATACCCATCATTTTTCTGGCCGGTAAATTGCAAATGGCGAGCAGTGTTTTGCCGACTAAATCCTCCGCATTGTAGTTCGCTTTGATACCACTCAGTATAACTCTTTCTTTACCGGAACCGTCATCTAAAGTGAATTTTAATAGTGCCTTGGATTTCGGTACCTCTTCACAATTAAGAACTTTTACCGCCCTGTAATCTGACTTTTTAAAGGTGTCGAAATCTATCAGGTCCTCAAAAAGCGGTTCAACTACCACCTTCGAAAAATCGATGTCCGAGGCGGGCACGTCACTTGCAGGAAGAGCGGATTCTTTCACCTCTTCCACAGTAGGGTTGACCGTGTTTACC
>CAYFRY010000078.1:0-6289 GCA_964345665.1 uncultured Oscillospiraceae bacterium | reverse complement strand
CTAAACGCTTCATGTTATATTCAAGCAAAGCGGCTATTTCTGATTCACGCTTCCCTACCTTGATTTCAGGAAGTGTCATGGCAAAGGCCTCGTCCGCAATACGAACGGCCTCACGAATGGCGGTCAGTTCCTGTTCATCTTTGATCCATCTTAATTCGGACAAACTTGTGGCAAAACAATGCAGCGTCTCGCTCGCATAGAAAGTCTTCAGTTCATTATAGTAGGACAAGGGTAACACATCTTCCTCAAGACCGATGTTCTTCGCCCCGCTCATAAGCGCCCTCTCGGCCAAAGCCTTCATCAACTTGCCACTTTCAAGAGAGACTTCACGGCTCAAGCACTCTTGGCCCGCTTGTGTGATATAGCGCGAATCAACAAAAATAATCGACTGCGTCATCGTAATCAAAACCATTGACGTTGAACCGCTGAAACCTGTCAAATAGCGCGTGTTTTCGCGTCCGAATAAAGCCACTGCGTCAAGGGAAGCTTCCGCCATCCTTATTCTTAATTGTTTAAGTCTGTTTTCTAATCTACTTTTCATGAATTTTTCTTCCGTTCCTGTTTTTATGAACTCTATTCTAACGCTAAAAAGATTCTTATGGCCATCCCTTAAAACCCGATAAAACGATTTTTTCACCCACTCGTTTTAAGCGAATGTACCACGGCTCATCCGACGACCTCGCTTTAGTAAGAATGGTAAGAATACCTGCCCGCTTACCTGCACGAATATCCGTAAAAACCTGGTCACCTATAAATAAACAAGCCTTCATGGGTTGATTGAAATCAGCGGCTGCCTGAAAAAGTTTCTTCGGATTCGGTTTTTGAGCCAAGCCATACACTTTGACTTTCAGCCCTTGAGATTCGATGTCTTCTTGTAAATCTTGGGCACGGGCTATTTTAGCATTGCTGATTATAACAACTTCTAAGCCGGCAAGCTGTATTGCTTTCAGACTTTCTTTCGCCTCCGGTTTTAAAGATCTTGAACCATGGCATTGAAGTGTATTATCCAGATCGCAAAGCAAGAGCCTATAGCCCTTCGCATAAAAAGCCACCCAATCCAAGGCTTCAATTTCTCGAACATATAAATCCGGCCAATACCGTTTTTTGAATAGGCTTAACATCCTCATTCGTCCCCCTTTGCCACTGAAAAGCATTCTAGCACAGGATTATGATCGGGTTTAAGCTTCAAAGTGAAAGTTCACTTGAAAGATAGACGCTCTTTGCCTATAGTTATCGCGTATAACAGGAGGAGCCTGGTAATGAAAATTTGTAAATTCGGTGGGTCGTCCCTTGCTGACGCCAAACAAATCCGTAAGGTTTGTGACATTGTTCTTTCAGATAACGAAAGACGTATCGTCGTCGTCTCTGCACCCGGAAAACGTTATAGTGACGACATTAAAGTAACCGATTTACTGATTTCTTTGGCTAATGCCATTATTTCCGGTTACGACGGAAAAAAAGAAAAAACGAGCATTATTGAACGTTACGCCTCTATTGCTACGGATTTGGGCATTGATGACAATTTTGCCAAAACCGTAGAAAATGATCTCGACAGCAGGATAAAGAAAAACAAAGACAATACCCGTGATTTAACGGATGCATTGAAAGCCGCAGGAGAAGATCTCTGTGCACGTTTAGTCGCGACTTATTTAAAGAGCATAGGCGAAGTAGCGAGTTATGTTTCACCGGCCGATGCAGGCTTGATTCTCAGTACGGAAAGCGGAAACGTCGTCGTCCATCCGGATTCTTACAGAAGAATCAATGAGCATTTTGCTAAAATAAAAGGAACCATTATTTTTCCCGGTTTCTTTGGTCTGCGCAGTGACGGCCGTGTCATCACTTTTTCACGTGGAGGATCCGACATCACGGGAGCAATTCTTGCAAATGCGACGGATGCCAGCGTCTACGAAAACTGGACGGATGTCGATAATGTCTATTGCGTTAACCCAAATTTGGTGGAAAGGCCCCAGGCAATCAGTGAAATCAGTTATTCTGAAATGCGTGAGTTGGCCTATGCAGGTTTTACCGTTTTACACGAAGAAGCTTTGGCGCCAACAGCCGCTAAATCCATTCCGGTTAATATCCGTAACACGAACAACCCTCATGCACATGGCACCAGCATCGTTTTCAAACGTAAAAACTATGAAAGTGTCGTAACGGGTATCGCAGGAAGTAAAGGCTTCACCATTCTACACATGAGTAAATATCTGATGAATCGTGAGGTCGGTTTCGCCTTAAAGGTTCTTCAAATTTTGGCTGACTTCAGTATTCCCTTTGAGCACATGCCTTCCGGCATTGATTCGCTGTCTCTCGTTCTAAGAAACGAGGTTTTCCCGCCGGAGAAAGAAAGACTGGTCATCAAGCGTCTAAAAGATGAGCTGCAACTTGAGAATATTCATATTGAACGCAACATCGCTATAGTCATGATTGTCGGCGATGCTATGGCCCAAACCGTCGGTGTTACGGCGAAGGCCACTTCCGCTCTCAGCCGAGCGGGCGTTAACTTGGAACTGATCATCCAAGGCGCCTCGGAAATATCCGTTATTTTCGGTATTAAAGAAAGTTTCTGTAATTACGCGATTAAAGAGTTGTACCGTGAATTCTTTTTACGATAATTCCGCTGATTTGTTCTAAAACAGAAGAGACGGCCCCGTTTTTTGGAAAAAGGCCGTCTCTTTTTTTACCCTTACTCAGGCAAAAGACTCTGTTGCCTTGCTTGCAAGTCATCTTCCTTAAGATAGAAACCTCTTGCAGGAAGTGTCCTGACACGATAGTATTCCGGATCTTCAATCTCCACTCCCGACATCGCATTGAAACGCAAAATTTTTTCGGTTTTCTTCATTCTTAGAACCTGAACCCCTTGAGCCGTACGGCTACTCATCAAGTTCAGCAAATTAACATCAAAAAGAATAAGCTTGTGCGCATCGCTCAAAACGAAGTAGTCCGGTCGTTCGGGATCATAGGCGAAAAGCCCCACCAACGGGGAGCGATCACTATAGGCTTTCACCAACTTGCGTCTGCGTGTTTTGGTTTCAAAGCGGTCTGCCATAAATCTGGCTACTTTTCCGTTTTCAAAAGCCGCAATCAATGAGCCCTTGTAGTCGTCAGGCAGGTAAAGGAAAACTATCGTCTCTCCCTCCTCCAAACTCAAAAGGTTTTGACCGTAGGCACCTAAATCCGAGGGCTTTTGGTCTTCAATTTCGTGAATAAACAGCTTATACGCATTACAGCGATTGGAAAACAAAATCAGTTCTTGCTTATTGGATGCATCCAATTCCTGGATAATGCGGTCATCCTCTTTGGTTTTGAGTTCACCGGCAGAACGCAGACTGGTCAAAGCCAGCTTCTTAATGTATCCATGCTCGGTCAAGAAAAGTTTCAAATTGTAGTCATCGATCATATCATCTTTAGTAATCACTTCAATTTCATCTTTCAAAACCAGCTGAGTCCTTCGCTCTTGACCGTACTTGGCTACAATGTCCAAAAGTTGAGCGCTGATAAGCTTATCAATTTTTTCATTGTCCGCCAAAGTTTCTTTTATTTCTTTAATCTCGGCTTTCAGTTTCTTGATATCGGCCGTTCTTTGTAAAATATATTGACGATTCAAATGGCGCAGCTTAATCTCAGCGACATACTCAGCCTGTAGGGTATCAATATCAAAACCGGTCATAAGATTCGGAATAACGTCAGCCTCTTTTTCGGTTTTACGAATAATTTCAATCGCCTTATCAATGTCCAAAAGGATTTTTTCCAGACCCTTTAATAGATGAAGACGTTCTTGTTTTTTCTGTAAATCGTAGGCCAAGCCGCGCCTGAGACACTGACGACGGAATGACAGCCACTCCGCAATAATTTGTTTGACACCGAGCACGCGAGGAGTGCCGTTAATCAGCATATTAAAGTTGCAGGAAAAACTTTCTTCCAATCCTGTTCTTAGGGCAAAAAGATGCTGCATGATCTGTTCCGGATCCGCCGTTTTACGGTATTCAACGGCAATCTTCAATCCATTCAAGTCCGTCTCATCCCGTACATCGATTATTTCTTTGAATTTATTGCCTTTTACTAAAGCGGTAATACCGTCAATAATCGCTTCGGAAGATGAAGTGTAGGGAATCTCATAAATCTCGATGAGGTTATTGGCTTTATCGACCTTATATCGAGCACGTAATTTAAAGGAACCCCTCCCCGTTTTATATATTTTACTCACGTCCTCAAGATCATAAACCAGTTCACCGCCACCCGAAAAATCCGGAGCCGGCATGTAATCCATAACGTCACAGGCAGGATCTTTGATATAAGCTATGGTCGCTTCACAGACTTCTTTCAGATTAAAAGAACAAATGTTACTGGCCATGCCAACCGCTATGCCTTGGTTGGCATTAACCAAAACAGATGGAAATTTCGCAGGTAAAAGCAAGGGTTCTTTCAGCGTGCCGTCATAATTATCCACCATATCTACGACATCTTTATCAATGTCAGAAAAAAGCGTTTCACAAAACTTGTCTAAACGAGCTTCTGTATACCTGGGTGCAGCAAAAGCCATATCACGGGAATATTGTTTTCCGAAGTTTCCCTTCGAATCAATATAGGGATGCAGCAAAGCTGCGTTGCCCCGCGTCAAACGAACCATTGTTTCGTAAATAGTCTGGTCACCATGAGGATTGAGCTTCATGGTTTGACCTACAATATTAGCCGATTTAGTACGTGCACCACCCAAAAGTCCCATTTTAAACATGGTGTAAAGCAGCTTGCGATGAGCGGGTTTAAAACCATCAATTTCAGGAATGGCACGCGAAACAATGACACTCATGGCATACGGCATGTAGTTAACTTCTAAAGTCTCTGTTATCGCCTGTTGATGAATGTGTGCCTCGTCTTGTACGAGAGCTTTTTTAAGATCTTTATTTTTCTTCGCCATTGCCTATCCTCACGCCAAATCCAACATCTCAAGATAAAGATGCCCGTTATTCTCAATATGTTCTTTACGACCGGCCAAATCATCACCTAAAAGCAGGTCAAAGACACGCGCTGTTTCATCCGGATCCGTAGGATTAACTTTAATTAAACGTCTTGTAGCCGGACTCATGGTCGTTTCCCACATCATTTCCGGCTCATTTTCACCTAAACCTTTTGAGCGTTGGATGTTTACTTTATCGGTACCGAGTTTTTGTAAGATTTCAGCTTTTTCGCGCTCATCATAAGCAAAATAACTGCGCTCTTCTTTATCCCTGCGCAAACTGATCTCAAAGAGAGGTGACTCCGCGATATAAACTTTACCTTCTTTTAATAGAGTTGGAATCAATCTGTAGAACATGGCCAAAATTAAAGTTCGAATTTGGAAACCATCTACGTCGGCATCCGTACAGATAATAATCTTGGACCAGCGCAAAGCATTCAAATCAAAGGTGGAGATATCTTTATTGTGCTTGCTTTTCACCTCAACACCACAACCTAATACTTTGATCAAATCCGTAATAATTTCATTCTTAAAAATGCTCGTCAAGTCCGCCTTCAGACAATTCAGTATTTTTCCGCGAACCGGCATAATCGCCTGGAACTCGGAATCTCTTCCCATTTTTGTAGAACCCAAAGCGGAGTCACCTTCTACGATATAAAGTTCACGACGCTCTACATCTTTAGTGCGACAATCAACGAACTTCTTCACACGGTTGCTTAAATCCATGCGACCCATCAATTGTTTTTTCAGGTTAAGGCGCTGTTTTTCCGCAGTTTCACGACTGCGTTTATTCACGAGAATCTGCTCAAGTACCTTGTCGGCCTCTTGATAATTCTCAGTCGCCCAGATTAAAAGATTTTCTTTTAAAAACTCATTTAAGAAGTCTTGAATGTACTTATTGTTAATCGCTTTTTTAGTCTGATTTTCATAGGAAGTCTGGGTTGAAAAAGAGTTAATCACGACAATTAGACTGTCTTCAATGTCATTAAAGCCGATTTTACTCTCATTGGCTTTGTACTTGTTGCGTTCTTTGGCCAACCTGTCAAAGGCATAAACAAAAGCCAAGCGCACCGCCTTTTCCGGAGAACCTCCGTATTCCAAAAAACTCGAGTTGTGAAAATAGGCCATTAGATTTTCAATGTTATTAAAGGCAAAAGCAATCTCGGCTTTAACCTTATAATCTTCTTTATCCGCTCTATCTCGTCCGCGTCCTTCCGTTTCCAAATAGACCGGTTTAGTCAGTCCACTGTCCTTGTTTAACTCTTCTACATAGCCCAAGATACCTTCCGGATAGAGGTATTCTTCGTTAATCCCCTCAATTTCATCCTTAAA
>CAYFRY010000077.1:5687-6294 GCA_964345665.1 uncultured Oscillospiraceae bacterium | reverse complement strand
AGAACAAGCCTTCCTCCGCCGCTTTACGTTTTTCAACCTCTTGATCAATGAGCTCAAAAGAGAGCGGTTTTCCATCGGTACCGACGGCCAAATTGCGCCGCCACCACTCCAAGCAAACACCCCCGGAGGAAAGCGACCAAAGCGAACCCCATTTATCGGGTACCGCCGCGACGGACTGGCTAAGCCCCGATTCAAAATCCGCTTCATTACTGATTGCGGTACAGACCCAACTGGTACCCGAACCGATAAGAATGTCGCCTGCCTTGTAAGCTCCTGCACCTAAGGCAACGGCATACTGATCGTGGGCGCCGGCA
Organism: uncultured Oscillospiraceae bacterium; assembly: GCA_964345665.1. GTDB lineage: Bacteria > Bacillota > Clostridia > Saccharofermentanales > Fastidiosipilaceae > JAXGQD01. The sequence goes on along the minus strand of CAYFRY010000077.1, from coordinate 5,980 downwards.
ACTAAAACACATTCACTCGTCAAGCCGGTCTCTTCTGCGGCCGTCTTTGTTAAAGAACCTATAACCTCTCCGGATCGGACAATCTTAGCCAGCTTATCTTCAGTAATTCCCGCAAACTTCAGTAGATCGGGATCATAGGCCGCCTTACGAATATCCGCCAATTGGTTAATGCCGACATTGGATAAATCAACCGCTGCTAGCCCGGTCATCTTCAGAGAAATATAATCCGGAACAGACAAAAACAGAGCGGTTTTAGCGAAGTTCTCGGGCTCATGATCTTTTAACCAGCGAAT
>CAYFRY010000077.1:0-5677 GCA_964345665.1 uncultured Oscillospiraceae bacterium | reverse complement strand
CCGCTCTTTTCATAGAGAGTAAGTGCGGGACCGACTTCATTCAGATAAGCTTCTTTTTCCTTAGAACAACGGCGATCATTCCAAACCATTGCAGGCCGAACTTGACGGTGTTCCTCATCGAGCGCAAGCATCGTTCCACCCTGTGTTGAGAGGGAGATCGCCACAACACCTTTACTCACTTCAGAATCTGTACAGACTTCGCGAATGGTTTCAGTAACCGCCTGCCACCAGTCCTCTGCATTTTGTTCAGACCAACCGAGTTTCGGCGTAGACATGGGGTAGGCTCTGTAGGCATGACCCAAGACCTCACCGTCTTCCGAAAAAAGCAGTGTCTTCGTACCTGAAGTTCCTACATCAATACCTAGTAGATATTTCACAGAAAAGGAAGCCTCCTTTAATCTATTACTATGCAAATTAACATCATGTTGTCATTTTGTCAAGGATTTTTGGATGTTATAGTTGTTTTTTGAACTAAATGTCCAGTCATTCGTCTTTTTTCGTTAAACGCTCCCCTACCGCACCTCCCGGATGGATCAGTGCAAAGCGCTCATTTTGGAATTCTGTTTTTTCAATGAGAGCCGCTTGTAGAGCATGGAAAATGACGGCCAGAATGGTGCTGCTCGTCGTGCCTTGCGCATTGAAACGATCTGTTTCTCGCGTAACAAACTGCTTAATCACCGCATCCGCTCCTTCTGCCAAAACGGATTCGAGGTTTTCCGTAATCGTAATCACAGAAACGCCTTTCTTCTTGCAGATGTCCAAAATAGGCAAAAGTTCGGCCGTCTTACCTCCTCTGGAAGCAAAGACCATGACATCACCTTTTTGTAAAAATCCCGTGGCACCGTGTATGGCTTCCGCCGGAGAGATAAATCTCGAGGGGCGTTCAATACAACAAAGCAAGTGCGTAAAGTGTTGGCAAAGAATACCGGAGTGACCGCAACCACTGGTACCGATTCGCTCAGCGTTCGCCAACAAGTTTACTGCTTTATCAAAAGCTTCATCGGAAAAATATTCCTTAGCTTGAACAATCGCATCCGCCTCAATATCGAACGCATTTTTTGCCGCCTGCAAATATACACTTCTGTTCATCTCTTGGCCTCCGAGTTTTTTATCAGAAATGTTTATCAGGGATCAAATTCTTCCATGTAGGCTTTTTCCGCATCGGTGAATTTTCTCAAGGTGTTAACGACTTCGCCGTTGTTATATTTACGATCACCGACATCCTCTGTAGTGCCCATGATGGTCAGATTCACCTGACGACGTCTGGCACGAACATGGTCCCAGTCTATAAAGAAAATACGAGCAAACTCTCCCCCGTCCAAGATGCCGTCTTTAATGGTCATGGTTTCGCTGCGACCGAAGAAAGAAGAACGAAGATGGCCATCCGTATTCATGCTGGTATAATTTCCGGGCTCATTGACATAGCGTCCGTACTGAGCGTGAATCGGACCGGGATGACGATACTGTCCTTCTTCTGCGAAGTCAGGAATCAGCTTTCTCATAATATCCAACAAATCATGCTGCAAGTATTCCAAATCAAAGCTGGTATAGTCGTGTGATGCCTCCTGAACAAGGACAGAACACGTCGTGTGATGTGACACAATGCTAACGGTACCGTTTTTGACACCGGAGTCTTTCACAATCTCCACTACCATTTTACTGATGTCATGGAAAGTAGGAATCCAACCACGAGACTGTAATTCAATTTCCTTCTGAACAATACGAAAATCCATTACTCTTCTCCCTTCATTCTTTAAAAATGAATTGTTATTAATTAGTTTTTCTACTTCTTAAAATAGCGTGAGTCGGGCAATTTGTCAAAGGCATCTGACTTAATCGGTCATTTTTGTTGCAAATGACAAAAAGAACAGTTCCCATTTAGACAAATTGCGCTTTGCCCTCCCGGAAACTGTCAAAAATCATCCAATTGCTTCTGAATCAATAGTTCACTAAAAAATCATAGATTAAATCCGTCGCCTCATAAGGAAGTTGATGCTCATAATCCGGATAGAGTATGTGTTCTTTTCGACAATTCAACTTATTAAATACGGCGTACTGCGTAGACGGTGGACAAGTCACATCCATCAGACAGGTGAAAAACAAAACATCTCCTTTAACACGCGGGGCAAGATGTTGCACATCGATGTAGCCCAGTTTTCTAAAGATCTCTTCTTCCTTCTTGTGCTGCGGGTCAAAATATTTGAAATAGGCACTCAGTTCAGCATAGGCGGAAACCGCAAGATCCAAGCCATATACGCGCCGGTAGTCGGATAAAAAGGGGTAGGCTGTTGCCACTTTAGAAACCCTAGGCTCCAAAGCCGCACAAACAAGGGCCAGGGCACCTCCTTGGCTGCCTCCGCTCGTATAGACTCTCTTCTCGTCGATGAAATCCAAATGGATGACGAGGTCGGCGAGCTGTGCCGTATCAAGAAAGACATCCCGAAAGAAAAGCTTGTTCGGGTCTTCATCCTCCAACCCTCGAATAATATGTCCATGATGCGTGTTTCCGAGCACGCGACTCACGTCTTCACTTTGGCCGCCTTGACCGCGCACGTCCATAGCGAAAACAGCGTGTCCGGAGGCCGCATAAGCCAGCTTGTCTGTCCAGGAGCCCGAGCAGTCCGTATAGCCGTGAAACATCAACAGGGCCGGAATTTTTCCGGCCACTTGTTTCGGGCGTAAATGCATGACTCGAATTTGTGCTCCGTTAACACCCGTAAAGTACAAATCGTAACAATCGGCTACAGGAGATTCGAAGCCCGCCTTCTCCATGCGGAGATTCGGATTTACAGACCGCATTTCCGCAAGAGCAGCCTCCCAATAGGCATCAAAATCCTTCGGCTTCGGATTGCTTCCCTCATATTGTTCCAGTTCATGGAGAGGCATATCAATCAAAGACATTCTTCTAACCTTCTAACCCTTATTCAATGCCGAAGATTTTCGCCGAATTGGACCAGAAAATCTTCTTAACCTCTTCTTTTCCCAAACCAAGGCGCTCACAAGCCAAACGACAAGCATTGATTTCTTCGTAAATGAAAAAGGTGATTTTTTCAGCCTCCGGATAATCCACCTCACGCAGATGAGGATCCGAGAGAACTGAGCCTGAACCGTGCTCACTTTTAACCTTATAGTAGTCCACAGAAAAGCTGCCCAAAGAGTTTTTCGGAATTTCATTGATATAAAAACCGTTTTCTACCACTCGGCGTGCCTTCATACGGAAAATCGGGAAATCGCTACCGTAGATAAAACGCTCCGGCCCAAAGTAGTGGAGCACTTGTTCCATCACCCAATCGTTAGTATTCGCTGTAAAATCCCAAACCGTTTTTTCCATATGCTTCAGGTACTCCAGAGCATCACCGAGATCCTCATCCGCATAGGCACGACCCAAATGAGCAAGCAATAACTGCAAGTCCGGATATTTCTGCTCGATTTCTAAGATTTGACAGTAATTCACCGGATCCGCCAAGCGTTTCGGACGAGGAATATGCAGCTGTACGACCCACTTGTGCTTATTAGCCAAAGCCAAGTGCTCCGGGGTCAAAAAGTCATAAATACGAAGCTCCGCATTGGGAATATAAGCCGGAGCAAATTCCAAATACACCTTGATACCTTTGTACTCAGGATGAGCTAAAACCTCACGCTCCAAGTCCTCTGACGATTGGCTCGGGTGGGCCACATATAAGGCCGGGGCTTGGATGCTTTTAGCACTTTCCACAACATAGGGATTCGCTTGACTTAAATCCACCGCAACATTGCAATGGGAATAAATGACCGGAACCACCTCATTTTTCGGAAACAAGAGACGATTTGTCTCCAATAAATCCTCAATCGGATTATCCTTTGCCACCATCATGGGCCACAACTGAGAGCGAAGCTTATCGTCCTCTCCGGAGCAGAAACGATCCAGCCAAATGTGCGTATGGCAGTCGATAAATTTCTCCGGCAAAAAGTCCGCCAGTCTGCTCTCGTAGTATGCTTTGTCGTAAGGTTTAACGTCCAAAAGTGCCATGGCTTGCTCCTTTCTTTACGGCTTGATTTCAATGACCTTGAAGCCCATCATTTGGCCAAAAGCTTTAATTTCTTTGATGTCCGCATCATAAACCATGGCCGAGTGATGTGTTCCGCCGTACATGGAGTATTCTTCCAAAAAGTCCGGCAGTGGCTTGCACGGTTTCATCCAGCCCTGATTGCTCCGACTGTAAGCGCTTCTTTCCAAACCGCAAGCCAACAAATCCACTTCACTGACAATCAGATGGAAGCCATCGTTCATCGGCGCCAGATTTACATAGACGGCCTTGCCGGGACGATAGCAGCTGAACATGGCCACGGTATCTCCTGTAGAGTTGTAGCTGAAAGGACGGTCTACAAGATGCGGTTTCCACTGGGAGAGTTTAGGATTGCTTTCTCCCATATGGCTAAGGAGGATGACATCCTGCTCCCAGTCCGGACAGAACATCTCCGTAAACGTGGTATTCGGATAAGCTTGCATCAGGGCGCCCACCAGACCGGCTGTTAATACGTCGCCTTCTCCGGCATAACCTTGTCCGCGTTCCATGATTTTGCAGCATTCCACAAAAGGCATTTTGGGCAGGCCACAAATGTCCAAAGTCAGGAAGTTGACGGAACAAGCACCCATGCCTTCCTCTTCCATCCACTTGCGAATGGCAAGGCCGGATTTAATAGCGGCACGGTAATTATCCGTGTTGTTAACTTGAACATCATATTTGGCCGCATTGTCTGTCATTTCTGCGTCAATTTCCGACGCTTCGACCTTCTCCAAATAAGCTTCGACAAGATCAGGCGTCATATATTTTACCTTGGCACCAATCTCGTCCGCATAGCGCTCATCGGAAATTTGAAAGTCGCCCATGCCCGTAAAGCTTCCGCCTACCGAGCCGATGGTCATGGTTTGATAGGCTTTCGCAGCCTTGGCGGCACGGCACAAGCCGACTACACGGCTAAGCACATCGCTGTGCAGGGCATGACCGGCACAAACGAAGTAAGGTTTTCCGTTGCGCAGGAGCAAGTTACACATATCCTGCACGCCATGAATGCCGTGATTGGCATCGATGCGATTCTCGTAACCCGCCACCTTGATCAACTCATAGTCGGGCGTCGTATCAAAAACAATAATGGGGGCATCCAAGCTCAATAAGGCTTCGATGGACTCCAAGGACGGCGAGTAAGCGAGGTGTTGGGTAATGACGGCATCCACGCCGGCTTCATTAAATCGGATGGCTGCACGATCGAACTCAGGCTTAATGCGACACACTTCTTCTACTTGAACCACTTCGATGCCTTGGCTTTCAAGCATTTTGATCAACATCTTCATATATTCGACCAGTGGCTCACGCATTTTCGGACTGTCGTCATCGTACAGCTTAATGTAGAGCGGCAAATAGCCGACTCTTATTTTTTTCTTCATACTCAAATTTCCTCTTATTCTCCGTAGATAGACTTGCGAGCCCCTTCAATCAGCTTTACCGCATTGTTGTACATGATGTCTTCGACATCTTCTTTGCTCAACCCCAGTGTTTGGCAAGCACGTTTAAAAGCAAGCAATTCTTCATAGGCAAAGAATGTAATCGTTTCCGCTTCCTCCGCAGAAACTTCTCTCAGATGGGGATCTTGCTTCGGATCACCATAGAGTCCGGGAGGAATCAGGTTGATATAGGTA
>CAYFRY010000076.1:862-6372 GCA_964345665.1 uncultured Oscillospiraceae bacterium | reverse complement strand
ATATAAGCTATAGAGTTGGCGATGCAATTACAGTGGCATTTCCTTCCCAAAAGCTGATCATATTTAAAAACTAAGAGGAGAGTAAACAATGTTAAAAGGAATGAAAAGGTTTATCAGTAGTATTGTAGTGCTTACCATGCTGGTCACGATGCTGATCGGCTGCGGAGCTACGAACAAGACAGAAGCTGTTTCAGGCGAATCCGCAAGTAATTTTGAAGGAGCTCAGCTTGTTGTTGCGACATGGGGATTTACGGCAGCCAGTGTAAAAGAACTCTCGAAAGGATTTGAAGAGCAATATAAGGTAGAGGTCTTAATTGACGAAACAAGTGGTAATTCTGACCGCCTTAATAAAATTATGGCGCAACAGAAAAATCCTGAAATCGATGTTGCTCTTATGACTGACATCTTCGCTGCATTAGGAAATGAAAAAGGTGTATTTGAGAAAATTGACACGGGTGTGGTTAAGAATCTTGATCATCTTTATGATTTTGCCAAAAATGCTGAGGGCTTCGGTCCGTGCTATTCCTTAGTCAGATATGGCATTATTTATGATGCGGATACCGTTCAGGAAGCGCCCAAATCTTATATGGATCTTTTCAACGGAAAATACAATGGTCAGATTTCTCTGCCGGATATGGCTTCCACGGCAGGCCCTTATCTGCTTATGACGCTGGCAGAAAGCTCCGGCGGTAATGCAACGGACGTTGAGCCCGGTTTTGAACATTTAAAAGCTAATAAAGATAATGTTAAGCAGTGGTATCTCGCCAGTTCGGATGTACAAAAAGCTTTCTCCACCGGGGAAATCGGCGTGGCCGTATTTATGGATATGAATATGCCTGCGCTGAAGGAAGCGGGTTTAAATGTTAAATGGGTAAATCCGGAAGAAGGAGATTTTTCTGCTGCTGCGACAGTCAATGTAGTAAAAAATGCCCCGAACCCTGAGCTCGCTCAACTCTATGTTAATTATCTTCTAAGCGATGATGTTCAAAATCAAATTGCTGACAAATTAAACGAAGCCCCCACCAATAAAAATGCCCAAATGTCAGAAGAGAAGAAAGAATATTTAGCATTTGGCGAGGAAGCCATGAACTCTCTAAAGGAGTTTGATTGGAAATACATTAACGCTAATAAAGCGGCATGGATTGAAAAATTCCAAAAAGAAGTCGCTGTTCTACGGTAGTAATAAATAAGAAAGCCGTTTGTGATCACTTAATCCAAAGATGTGAGGCGCCACGAATTTACAAATTTGTGGCGCTTTAGATTTGTGTGTGGTTCAAGTTTCAAGTTTTGTTTGGTATTTGTTAATTTGGTATTTGTAACTAATGTAAATAAAAAATGAAACAGACGTAATGAGGTTTACTTTGCCAAAAATCTCATTTAAAATCTATACGGCTCTTTATGCCACTTAGAAAATAATTGAAAATTGTGAAAATCAGTTCAGTTTATAATCATGGAGGGAAAATATAATGTCGGCGAATACCGAAAAATTAGTGAAGCAAATAGATCAAACCGTACGGGGGAATACGGGTAGAAAACCTGAAAGGGCTACCCTGTGGGAAATGTGGTACGCTTTGTCTGAAGCTTTTGTTGCAGATATTACAGAAGATTGGGATAAGACAAGGATCGCTTACCGTAGTGAACGTATGCAGCATTATTTATCTGCAGAGTTCCTTGTAGGACGTTCTTTGCTCAATAATCTTGTTAATAGAGGGATGTTTGATGAGGCGAAAAAGGCGATGGAAGCTTATGGCCTTGACCTTACGGATGTTCTGGAAAATGAGAATGATGCTGCCCTGGGTAATGGCGGTTTAGGCCGTCTTGCCGCTTGCTTTATGGACTCTTGCGCAACGAAGAATCTGCCGGTTTACGGCTATGGTATCCTTTATCGCTTCGGTCTGTTTAAGCAGAGTTTTGAAAACGGTTTCCAGAAAGAACATCCTGACACCTGGATGGAAGACGGCTATCCTTTTACACTTCCCAGAGAAGACGAAAAAGTGATTGTCAAGTTTTCTGACATGGATGTCTATGCGATTCCCTATGATATGCCTATCACCGGATATGGCACCAATAACATCAATACACTGCGCCTTTGGAAGGCCGAACCGGTAGAAGAGTTTGACTACAATCTCTTCAACAGCCAGCGTTTTGACGATGCCTTGGTCGTAAAAAACCGTACAGATGACATTTGGCGTGTTCTTTATCCTAATGATACTTCATATGATGGAAAGGTCTTACGTGTTCGTCAGCAATATTTCTTTGTTAGTGCGACTATTCAAAATACCATTAAGCAGTACATCAAGCATCATGGCCCCGATTTGAAGGATTTTGCCAAATACAATTGTTTCCAATTGAATGATACGCATCCTGTTATCGGAATTGCCGAACTTATGCGTTTGCTTTTAGATGAGCACGGCATGTCTTGGGCGGATGCTTGGGCGATTACGAGTAAGTCTTTTGCCTATACTAACCATACTATCTTGGCAGAAGCCTTGGAAAAGTGGGACATGCAGATTTTCCGTTTCTTGTTCCCGCGTATTCTTGAAATCATTACAGAAATCGACCGTCAATTTAGGGTTGAAATGAGCCAACGCGGCTTACGCCAAGATCGCATTGATTACCTTGCACCTTTAGGCAATGGACAGGTGAGAATGGCTTGGCTCGCTTGCTACGCATCTTATTCAATCAATGGCGTGGCTGCTTTGCATACGTCTATTTTGAAAGCTGAGACCCTGAAGGATTGGTACGCACTTTGGCCTGAGAAGTTCAGCAATAAGACGAACGGCGTAACGCCCAGACGTTGGCTTCGTATGTCTAATCAAAAGCTTTCTGACTTGTTAACCGAGTTGGCCGGCAATGAGGACTGGATTACAGACTTGGACAAGTTGGAAGAGTTGGAGAAGTTTAAGGACGATAAGACGGTGCTTAAGCGTCTATGGGATATCAAGCGCGAGAATAAAATTATCTTTGCAGACTACATCAAGAGAGAGTTTGGTTTTGAGCTGAATCCGGATGCTATCTTTGACGTCCAGATTAAGCGCCTTCATGAATATAAACGTCAGCTACTGAATGCTTTCTACATCTTGGATTTATATTTCCGTATTAAAGCGGATCCGAACATGAAAGTGGTGCCTCGTTCCTTTATTTTCGGTGCTAAATCTGCACCGGGTTATATGCGTGCGAAAGCAATAATCAAGCTGATTAATGAGATTGCCAATTTGGTTAATAATGACCCGGCTATGAAGGGTAAGATTCAGGTTTTCTTTGTTCCGAACTACAACGTTTCTAAAGCAGAGTTGATGATTCCCGCTGCTGATATTTCTGAGCAGATTTCTACTGCGGGTATGGAAGCTTCGGGTACCGGTAATATGAAGTTCATGATGAACGGCGCTTTGACCCTTGGTACCTATGATGGAGCCAACGTTGAGATTGCTCAAGCGGCAGGTATGGAAAATGTTTATATTTTCGGTGTCCGTGTGGAAGATTTCCCTCAGACCAAGGCTTACTACAATCCGCACTGGCAGTATGAAAACATTCCCGGTCTTAAACGTGTGATGGATTCTTTGGTCAACGGTACATTGAATGACAATCATTCCGGCATGTTCCAAGACATCTACAACAGCCTCATGAACGGTTCAAGCTGGGAAGCTCCCGATCCGTATTATGTTTTGGGCGATTTTAAGGATTATCGTATTTGCCGTGATTTAATGGCTAATGATTATCTGGATAAAGAAACCTGGGCTAAGAAATGCTGGATTAATATCACCAATTCGGGTCGTTTCAGTTCAGACCGCACTATTCAAGATTATGCGGATGAAATTTGGCATGTGAAGCCCGTCAAAATTTAAGCGACATACGTTTAAGGTAAAAAAAAGTAAAGAAATAGGAGCTGCCTCCGGAGCACAGAATCTTGTGAAAGGTGGCGGCTTCTGTTTTATATTAGTGATTATTTAGTGATTATCCTTCCCGGGAAGGGTATTATTAACTGGTTTAACCGGTTTTTCATCGCTGAGAATGGCGGTGATGAGTAGTCTGTGGGTAAAGGGGACCTGTCCCGAACCGTTAGCCGGTGTACAGGTAACCAAAGTAATATATTGCGTTGTATCGCTCTGATAACTGGTTTGTATCTCGTTTATCGTTTCCGAAGGTAAGATGGTACTGAAGTTGATAATCAAGTAACGATGTCTTTTGCCCTTGTACGTCAAGTAAATGGGATCGCCTACTTTTAATTTTTCGGCATGAGTAAAATCGTAATCGTCATAGGAGTCACGATGAATAAAAATTGCGCTGTTTCCGGGCTGATCGGGATAAGGTGTCTGATCCCAGTGGCTGGCCGCGTAGTACATGGCATAGTAGTCAAGTTCCTTGATGAGTGGAATATTTACTTTAAGCAAAGGGATTTCAAGCCGCCCTATGGGCGTCATGTACTGGAGACCTTTACTGAGTGTAGTGACTTCTCCCGGAGCGGAGGCGCCGACTACTCTTCCTGCTTCATTGACTTCAAAGTAATCATATTCTGCATTCTGCAATCGATTGGCATGCGGATCGTAGGCAATTTGAACTTCTTGGTTCTCGTCAACCGCTTTTTGTAAATCCTTGGCAAGCTGAGCTCTTCTCCAACGAATTAAGCTTGGTCTGATTAATAAAAAAAGACCGGATAATATAAGGACAATGATTAATAAAGTTAAAAGACGGTCAAAGCCCGTTTTTTTCCTGGTCTTGGCATTTTTTATGACTACTTTAGAACCCTCTTTATCCTCAAGACCCCTATCATGCATTTCTTCATTGATAAGATCTTTCCTATGGGTAGGATCATGCTTTATTTCATTCTTCATAGAGAGACCTCGTTAAAATATTTTTCTCAGTCTAGCATAATTTAAGCTAAAATGAATAAGAAAAACTAAAGAAGAGGACAAATGGATTTAATAAGCAGTATAAAAGAAAAGAAAAAAGAAGCTCGAACTTACTACCGACAATTACGAAGAGAGTTGCCTTCTGATATAAGAGCGGAGCAAAGCCTTCGTGTGTGTTCGAATATCAAAAACTTTCTGCTTAAACAGCTGGAGGAGCGTTTAGCGGTTTCAGATGAGCCTTTACGCATTTGCGCCTATTTAGCTGTCGAGCCGGAATTGAGTCTGAATTCTTTAATGAACGATAAGGATTTAAATACGAATTTTAAAAAACAACTATTATTTTATGTTCCGAAAACGCTTCGTTCTCAAGAAGGTTTTTTATATTTGCAGTTTGCGCCCTATCGTCCCTCTCTTCTGGAGAAGGTTAAGCCCCGGGAAGAGCGCTTTTGTGGTATTGTTGAGCCTGAACTTTCGGACTTGCAGCCGGATCTCCTTCCGGATGTTATACTTTTGCCGGGACTTGCATTCGAACTTAACGGGAATCGCTTGGGGCAGGGTGGTGGCTGCTATGACCGATACTTAGCGGATTTGGAAAAAAGGGGGAAGCACGCCCTGCGTGTACTCGTAGCAGATTCGAAGAGCCTTGCGGTAGGAACGCTG
>CAYFRY010000076.1:0-852 GCA_964345665.1 uncultured Oscillospiraceae bacterium | reverse complement strand
CTATTCGCAACAACTTGCGCTTTCGCCTTTACCGAGTGACGATAAGGATAAGTCCGTGGACTATCTTGCTTTTGACAATCAACTGATTATGACTTCATCAGGTCTGGCTAGGAAGGAATTACGAAATGAATAAAGATGAAAAGAGAGCGGTACTAACCGTGATAGGGCGTGATCGCGTCGGAATAATTGCACGAGTGACCAAACTTTTGGCGGATTACAATGTCAATATTGAAGACATCTCACAGACAATCTTAAAAGATATTTTTAATATGATAATGATGGTTGATTTTTCTGAAATACAGGGCACGCTTGAAGAGCTTCGCGGTGATTTGGACATTCTCGGGCGTGATTTGGGTGTTAGTATTATTTTGCAGCAAACGGCTATTTTTGACAGTATGCACCGTATTTAAGTCTGCACCGCATTAAATGGAGAAAAAGAATGTTTGAAAGATTTGAAATATTGGAGACGCAACGCATGTTCGAGCGTGAACACTTGGATGTGCGAACCATCACGATGGGTATTAATCTTTTGGATTGTGCTGCGGAAGACCCGAAGCGGGCATGTCGGAATATTTACGATAAAATCTCTCGTTACGGTGAAAACTTATTGGCCACCTCCAGAGCCATTTCCGGTGAGTATGCCGTTCCGATTGTAAATACACGTATTTCTGCTACTCCGATCTCATTGGTTGCTGCGGCGTCTAAGACAGAGGATTATTTTGACTTTGCCAAGGCTTTGGATAAAGCTGCCGAAAACTGCGGGGTGAACTTCATTGGCGGCTTTTCCGCCTTGGTACACAAAGGTTTTACGAACAGTGACCGTATTCTGATGCGTAGCTTACCGAGAGCCCT
>CAYFRY010000075.1:0-6411 GCA_964345665.1 uncultured Oscillospiraceae bacterium | reverse complement strand
CGTCCGCCAGGTCCGAAACGCCGGACTGATAGGTTTTAAGGCCGTCCTCTAATTGATTTAAGCCATCCGCCAATTGACTTACACCGTCACCGTACTTGGCAATATTAGATGCTGCGGAAGCTGCACCGCTACTAAGTTCGGATGCTCCGGATTTGAGCTGGGCTCCTGCACTCTTAAGCTGCTTGATGCCGTTGTTAAGGCCGGAAATGCCGTTTTCCAGGCCCGGGCTTTGGGCGGATAACGCATTGAGGCCGCTCACAAATTCTGTAAGGCCCTCATGAAAGGCATTGTAACCTGAAGCGAATTGTGAAAGACCAGTAATTAAGTCCGGCAGCTGTTCGGTGGCTGAAGACAGGATGACGATACCCGCGTGGAGTTCGGCATAGCTATTTGTAAGTTTTACCAAACCCTCATAAGCAGCGGTTAGACCGTCAGAGAGATTACTGATGCCTTCGCTAAGCGTTTTAATACTTGTGCTTATTTGGGTGTTCGCATGGTCTAAACCCTCTGTTGCATTTTTGTAGCCGGTTAAGAGTTGAGACAAATTTTCGCTGACCTGTTGGGCAGTCTGCTGAGAAATGCCGGCAGCAACTTCCGCCAGTTTGTGCACGTTCGGGTCCGTAGATCCGGTAAGGCGTGCCTGAGCTAAAAAGTAATCGGCGGAAAGCCCGCTCTGTTTAATGTTTTCTATTGCGGACGAGAAATTACCATTGATTGTACTTAGGCCTGTTACGATTTGTTTTAAGGCTCCGGATTCGCCTTCAAACGATAAAGAGAGTGCTTTTAAACCGGCCGCGCTATCGCTCAGCCCATCTTTCAAAGGCAACAAAGCTTCTTGTAGTGACTGAAGTCCGGCAAGAAAAGCGGCTGATCCTTCCGGCAGTTCCTTTAGCTTTTCAAGTGATTCTTGCGAAGGGGGCGTACCGCCCGTGAGACTACTGACTATCGTATCCAAGTTGGATTTAATTGTTGCCGAAGAGGTAAGAAGCTGCTTACCTGAGGCGCCGAGTTGACCCAATCCGCCCGAGAACGCTTGGAAGCCGGCCAGAAGCTGCTCACTCCCACTGCCCAGCTGAGAGACCCCCTCAACATAGCCGGCCACGCCTGAAGAGTATTGCCGGATACCGGCCGATAAATCATTCAAACCGGCGACAATCTTCCCGGCATTCGCAGCCAATTCCGCTGCACCGTCCGCACTGTCACCGGCACCTGAGGTGAGCAGAGCCGCTGCGTCTTTAAGCGCTTGCGCTCCTTTATTGATATCGCCTACCGCGGTATGAAGCTTCGCGAAATCACCGGTGTATTGGCTGAGATCCGGCATTTCAAACTTCAGGCTCAAGGGTACGGCACTGATTTGGAGGCCGGGCATGGAAAAGTCGCTAATTTCCGCTTGAACGATGTAATTAGCGGTTGAATTCGGCAAAAGCATCCAGTTCAGGACCTTGTCCGCACCCGCGTTCGCGAGGGTTGCTTCTTTGGCTACAATATTTTTGGCCTTATCCGCATTTACGGTCATCGTGATTTGTAGGGCATAGTTCTCAAAAAAGACCGGGTCCACCTTCGGATTGCGATCCACCTTTATCTGCATTTCAAGCTCGCCTGTTTTTCCGGATAGGGAAGGCGCATCGGTCATTTGACCATCCAACTTATAGCGTATCGTAACAAGCCAAGGCAATTCTTTTGAAAGCAATGTACCTTGATAATAGAAACGCCCCGCATCCGCATTAACCGCCAATTCTCCGTTCCGGTAATCGAGCTCATTGGTGTTTGTTAGATTGAGGAGCTCATCGTATTGGCCATGGTCAATCATCAAAGCGCTTTCGTCAAGCTCGAAGGCGTTGACGACATAGACGGTATTCACCGAACCGTCCGCGTTAAGCTTTCCGTAGACAACTTCCTCTTTTACCGGGGGAGCAGCCATGAGGTGAGAAGCGGGTGAGAGTAAAAGCATGAGTAAAAAAGCCAGAAAACCCGCGCCCAGGCGCATAGTTCTCACTTTCTTTGCTTGTGTGATTTTTTTCATGTCAGGATTCCCCCTTGTCGTCTTGATTTTGTATGAAACGGGATTTCAGAGTGGTTTTGCCCACCAACTTATCAAAAAAGATGAGTAAGGCAGGCAGGAAAGTGGAGACCAGAATAAGAGAAAAAGAAGCGCCTCGTCCGAGGACTGTCCCTAATTCGCTGACGATAGTTATGCTTGACACGAAACCCAAAATGTAGCCTACTCCGGTCAAGATCAGTGCAGGCGGTAAAAGTGAGGGCAGGGCTTCCGCCAGTGAAAGAGCCGCCGCCTTCTTCGGTGCATAAAGCTTACGGTTATCGAGGTAGTGCTGCGTGTAAAGGATCCCGTAGTCGACGGTTGCTCCGAGCTGAACCGTACTGATGACAAGATAACCGATATAGCTGAGTTGCGTATCGGCAAAATAAGGTACAGAAAGGTTAAGCCAAATCGAACCTTCAATCGTGAGGAGCAAGATGAGTGGCAAAGAAAGCGAACGAAAGGTAAAGAGAAGAACCAGTCCGATGGCCAGTACGGCCAATCCGTTGACAATGGCATTGTCTGTACGTATGGTGTCACTCATGTCCAAAGTGCTGAAGTTTTCGCCTGCCAAATGCGCGTTTTCAGGATAAATCCCGGCTACGGTTTCCCTGAGCTTCTCGGCCAGGGCAAAAGCTGCGTCACCTTCAGGCAAAGAATCCGCGATAACGACATAGCGACTGTAGTTTTCGCTTTGAAGAGCGGAGATTTGTGAGGAGGGCAGCAGATCTACAGGGATTTCGGCACCCACCATGCTGACCAGAGAAATCACCGATTTTACCTCGGGAATTTCATTTAAGGCCTCATTCAAAGCTTTTTCCTGTACCGGAGTGTTCTTGGGAACAAGGAAGGCCATTTGCATATTATTCCCGAACTTAGATCGGATAAGCTCACGGTCGCGCTCTTCACGAGAACCGACCTCATAGGCCCCCATACCGTAAATAAAGTCATTTTTCTTTTGTGCCAAAAAGGCGGGTACCAAGAGAAAAATGACAAGAATCAAAATGCCCCACCGTAGCTTGACGATACCTTGGCCAATCTTAGCCATAGACGGAATGAAGGAGCGGTGGGACGTTTTATCCATCAGCTTATAGCTGAAACTGATCATAACGGGCATAAAGAAGAGGACGCTGATGAGGGAAAAAATGACGCCTTTGGCTAGAACAAAACCCAGATCGGGACCCAGCTTAAAGCGCATGAAGACGAGTGCCAAAAAGCCGAAGACCGTGGTCAATGCTGAGGCGGTAATGGCGGAAAAGGCTTTAACCACAGCCATTTGTAAGGCCTCCTGTATCTCGTGGCCTTCGTTTCGGTACTGGTTAAAGCGATGTAACATGAAGACCGCATAGTCCATGGAAACGGCCAATTGCAAGACGGCGGCGATGGCTTGTGTCAGAAAGGAGATTTCACCGAAAATGATGTTGGTGCCCATGTTTAAGACAACACCGACGGCAATGGCCAGAAGAAGAATAATGGGTTCAAACCATGAGTTCGTTGAGACTAAAAGGATGACTAATGCAAGCGGTACGGCAAAAGCGATGATCATTCCCATCTCGCTGAAGACTGCAATTTGAGCATTGGCCTGGTCCACCAACTGACCCGAGACGGCGCCGTTCTCACCGGCAATGGCCTGTAAAGCCTTAAGCGCACCCGGTTGATCGTTATCACTGACCGTTACCTGGAAAAGTGCTCCGCTGTCTTTGTAGTAAGCCTCTACCATTTTTGAATCCGAAAATTCAAGCGGTTTATGCATATCAACGACATCATCAAGCCACATGACCTCAGTTACCGAAAGGCTTTCTTGCAGCTGCTTTTTGTACTGCAAGGCTTCCGGCAAAGTCAAGTCCGGAATAAAAACCTGTGCATTGGGGATGGTCTGCGTAAATTCTTCGCCCATTATTTTGATTGCTTTAGTGGAAGCGGCTTCATCCGGCACGTAATCCGAAAGTGAGTAGTTGATGCCCACCTGTGGCGTCAGAAGGATGCTGATAATCATGGCAAGCAAAAACGCAAATAAAACGAGTTTTCGTCTTTTTAAAATGGAATGAGCCAGCTTATTCAAATTCTTTCAATCCTCCTTGATGTACGACTTTGACATGCTTATATAAGTATAGCTGAATAATTTCAAAAAAACAGTCATCCTATAGATATTTAAAGACGAAATATATATAAGATATTAGATAATTCGGTCTTATAAGGATTGACAGTCCTTATATGATAAAATTGAGCATAGCTCATCTAAAAAGACAAGGAGGCGAATCAAGATGGTTTATACTGAGCTGATTCAAGAAGCAATTGCCGCCGGAGAGAAGGCTTATGCTCCCTATTCCGATTTTAAAGTGGGTGCAGCTCTGCTCGGTGTTTCCGGACAAATCTATACCGGTTGCAATGTGGAAAATGCCTCCTATGGCGCAGGAATTTGTGCTGAAAGAACGGCAGTCGTCAAAGCGATTTCACAGGGAGAACAAGAATTTCTGGCTCTGGCCGTGTATGGACGAGCACAATCGCTTTCAAATGCACAAGATGAAAGTTGGGCTTTTCCTTGCGGGATTTGCAGACAGTTTTTAAATGAGTTTTGCGGAAATGATTTTCCGATTATTGTGGTGGGGGCTGCCGACAAATATATAAGGACAACGCTGGGAGAACTTTTGCCCAATGCATTCGGACCTGAAAACCTTTAAAGACGCACTGGGGAAGGACACTTGTGAAGCAAGAAGAGGCATTTGAAGCAGGATGCGAATAAAGCAAAAAGAGCCGCCCCACAAGGCAGCTCTCAGTCTTATTAAATAGATAATATTAGGCTCTTGCACCCATTTCATTATCGATAATCATCTGTGCACCGACATTATCACCGGCTTTAGCAAGACGATTGACCCAGTAATTGCCCTGTTCTTCCTCTTCAACTTGCTCCGTGTGAAACCAGGCGAGGAATTTGAGTGAGGCAAAATCTTTATCCGCCATAGCCACTAAGGAGATCTCCGTGAAGCGAGAAGAAATGAATTCCTCGTGCTTCAGTGCCGCTTGCATCACTTCCAACATGCTGCTCCATTCGCCTTCGGGTTTAGCAATCGTATCTAAAGTTACATCTGCATTGCGCTCGAAAATGTATTGGTAGATTTTTTCGGCATGTTCCATTTCTTCCTTAAACTGTTTCTCAAACCAGTGAGACATACCGGGAAAGTCGTTTTTGTTGGCCCAAATGGACATATGCTTATAGAGAAAAGCGGAGTGGAGCTCTAAGTTGTATTGTAAATTCAGTTCGGTTAATAATTTTTCTGATAGTTTCATACCATCACCTCATTCATTATTTGTTTGTTTTGTATGTCAGTCGGAGCGTTCGGCTTTCGAACGTATTACTCATTTTAATTATAATACTAACATATTCTGATTTTATAATAAATGAGAATAATTATCAATAGGTGATTTTGTTTTTAGTCGATTTGAATAGCCATATTTAAATTAAGCTAAAAACATTAAGAAATGCTTTCCGATGATAAGCTTGGAAGTATTCGCTTGCTTAAATCAATTATAGAGTATGAAGACCTTACTGACTTTAATATAGGAATGGTTGAAAAATTATTGCCTTGAACGGTGGACTTGAAACGAGTAGCTTTTAAAACGATTGTATAGCAAACTCGCCACCAGAGCACCGACAGCACCTTGGCCCAGGTTGGCGGGAACAGCGCTAAGAGCGGCAACGTATCCATAAAGTATGACTTCAAACACAAAGTAACCAAAAGCCATCCATGTTCCGCAAAGGAGAGCAATCAGCAGCGGATATGGTTTCAATTTACTCTTCATGAGTAGGCCGGCTCCGAGCCCTTCCAAGCCTTTTACTAAAAAAGTGATAGGGATGTAAGCCGTGTATCCCAGGACTAAATCCGCTAAGGCGGATCCAAGGCCGCCCGTGATACCGCCAATGATAGGTCCGAAAAGAAGTCCGCTAAAAATGAGAACCGCGTCACCTAAATTGACGTAACCTTGTGTACCGGGCACGGGTATGTGAACGGCAGCCGTAAGGACAGCAACCAAAGCCACTAGAATTCCGGTCAATGCGATTCGTTTTGTGTTCAAATTCTTATCCATAGTCCGTGATTATAACACGTGATAGGATGCGACGGTATTTTGTCCACTTTTGGACAAAGAAGGGTACTTCTCCTAAAAAACCAAGACCTCAGGTCGTGGCAAAAGCAAGCCTGATTCTGAAAACCGAGGCAAGCTCCGTACGGTCGAAAAATCGGTCCGAGCGACTCAGAACGGTCGTAAAAACTGTCCTCGAGTGAGTGTGGCCAACGTCCAATGTTCCGAATTTCCGGGCTTATGTGGCCAACGCTCCAAAGCCCAAACTCGAAACGCCAAATCGCCGATGGAGA
>CAYFRY010000074.1:4227-6451 GCA_964345665.1 uncultured Oscillospiraceae bacterium | reverse complement strand
ATGATTTTTGAAAGTCTAATTCCCTTTTTGGAACTTTGACAATGGCTTCATCACTTTCCTCGTTAATAGTAGCCGTGTTTTTTGCTTCCCCTTTTTCTTTTTCTTCTTCTGTTGCTTTGGTATAGAAATATGTCCTTAATTTTCGCCAGTTCAGACAATGTCAGACCGGTTGCGGTCGGCCTCTACTCCATGATTTCCTCGATGAAGTATACCGGTAACTGGGCGGGCATGTTCGCCTCCGTTATCATTGTCTTCCTCCCTACCTTTATCCTTTATATCTTCCTTTCTGAGAAGATTATCGCAGGTGTCACCGGAGGGGGTGTCAAGGGCTAGTCACAGAAGGCTGAATCCCGTAAAAGTTCGGTTTATGGAAAAACGAAAGGAGACGATCTTGATGACCGTCTCCCTTTTATTGAAAGATTTTCTTTTGTTGAAAAACAGGATCATTCCGGCGGAGTAGCCCATCTTAAACCGGATACTCGTCCAAAATGCGCAGCATTTCGTCCCAATTGGCCTCCATACCTTCCACCAGTTTTTTCTGATTGCGTGTTCGTACCAGGTTATGATCCTCATAGGCCGTCTTAAAATAGGTATCCCCTTCTAAATAGTCTACGAGGAAGCGTAGGGTCTGCTCTAAAGTCAAAAGGCGAGCTCCCCAAGCCAAGGAAAGGATTTCTTCTTTACTGATGGACGAGCCGATTACGGAGAGATAGGCCTCCGCATAGACACGATAGAGTTCGATGTCAAAATTCACCTTCGATAGATCGGCTTCATCTTCTGCTGCCGTTGAGGCACCGAAACGGATCGCATCACCGAAATCGTTAGCTGCCAAACCCGGCATGACCGTATCCAGATCAATAATGCACAGCCCTTTTCCTGTTTCCGCATCCAAGAGAATATTATTCAGTTTGGTGTCGTTATGTGTCACGCGCAGAGGCAGGAGACCTGCATCCAACTTCTCCATCAAAACAGAGCAATCCGCCTCCCTGTCCAAAATGAACTGTACTTCTTCTTGAGCCGAGGCCAAACGCCCGACCGGGTCCGCTGCAATGGTCGCTTTAAAATTTTGGAAGCGCTTTCGGGTGTCGTGGAAACCCGAAATGGTTTCATGAAGCTGCTCAACGGGAAAGTCTTGCAACTGTAGCATAAATTGCCCGAAGGCCAGAGCCGCATTCCTAAAATCGTCAGCTGTTTCCGCCTGCTGTAAAGTAACGGTGCCCTCTATAAACGGGTAGCAGCGCCAGTATTCCTCCTCTGCATCTAAGTAAAAAAGACCACCTTCTTTTGTTTTTGTAATATTCAGTGTTTCACGCTCGGGATTTCCTCCGGCATCCACAATCTTATCCCTCAAAAACGAGGTTACGGCGGCGATATTCGCCATGACCTCATCCGGTTTTTTGAAAATTACTTTGTTAATTTTTTGGACAATATAACGCTTTTGAGCACCCTCGGCCGTTCGGGTCTTGACTAAAATCGTGTCATTGATATGCCCCTCGCCGTATGGATACTTCACCCCTGAAATATCGCCGTCAAACTTAAACTTATCTAAAATTTCTGAAATCTTTTCTTGGCTTAACATGTGGATTCCCTTCTTGTTTTCAGTTTTTTCATTATTCACGTTGGTATTGGCAACACCTTCTAAGTCACTTGGTTCTGTATCCGACTCGAAAGGCAGTTCTCGTGTAAACGGCTCCGTAAAGCCTCTGACCCTCATTTCTCTCGCACGCTCTTGAGATATTCCGCGGCTCATCATATAGAAAAGCTGTTCATCGGAAATTTTGGACGCTTTCGCCTCATGTACAAAAACACTTTTGCCATTATTAATACAATGTTTCGGGCAAAATTCCGAGCAGGATTTTTCATCCAGAATCAAGGTATCATACACCGCGTTTGTGCGCGCGCCTATAGCCTCAGGACGGTGCTCCACTACGGCTCGGCTGATTACATGGCCACCGTTACCGGCCAGTGATTTAGAAAGAATGCTCGAAGTCGTATCTGCTGCCGCGTGAATCATACGTACACCCGTATCCAGGCTTTGGTTCTCATCCGCAACAGCAAGCGAAATAAGCTTCGCGTTTGCCCCTTTTCCATTCAAATAAACGGTCGGGTATTGCATGCTCAGCTTGGCGCCGAAACAGCCGTCAATCCACTCAAAAGAGGAGCTTTCCTCGCAGACCGCTCGTTTTAAGCTGAAAACATAGTCCTTATCCGAGACGGAGTTATT
>CAYFRY010000074.1:0-4217 GCA_964345665.1 uncultured Oscillospiraceae bacterium | reverse complement strand
CTACATTGAGCGCCCTTTTCCAAGAAAATTTCGACTACAGAGACAGATAAGTTCTCTTCATTGCCTTGACCGACCGCGTCGCTTTCCATAAACTTAAGCACTGCATCCTCATCGACAATAATGAGTGTGCGTTTAAAGCGAGACGAGGGAGTCTCCTGGGCTAGATCAGAAGCTTTCAAAGGCGTCTTCACTTTCATACCTTTGGGCACATAAACAAAAGAACCGCCCGAGCGAACCGCACAGTTAAGAGCGGCGAACTTATTCTCATTAAACGAAAGAGCCCGGGCAAAGTATTTCTTAAAAAGCTCAGGATGTTCTCGGTAGCCGGCGGCTATCTCCAAGAAAATAAGCCCCTCGCGCTTAAGTTCTTCAAGCTCTTTATTACGACACAAGGCCGAACTTTCGACCGGAGAAGGAGAGTAATAGGAAAACTCATCAAAACGTAGGCCCGATAAATCGGGACCAAAACTCGGCAAGTCCATGCTTTTAAAGGCCTCATACGCCTTAAGACGAAAGTCCAGCATCCATGAATCTTCCTTTTCATGAGCAGAAAGCCGATACAAGAGTTCTTTACTGAGACCTTTCTTGGAGGTCAAAAGCAAGTCTTCTCCCGATTGCTCCTTCATCGCCGGCTCTTCAGGCGCCGGCACATGTGGGTTAGTTCGAATGAGCAGCTTCGGATTCAATTTTTCTGCCTGTTCCTTCGCTTCCGCCGCTGCCGTGATAGCCACTCTTTCTACTTTCTTGTTCTTTTTCATCTTTATTCTCCGGTCCCTCTTCCTTGCTCTGCCTCTTTCGGTATTAAGACCGCTCGATTTTTTTCAGAGCTTTATCAAACAGATGGTTCCTTACAGGCTCAATCGTAATGGCCTCAAAAGAGGGTTTGAGGAAAGCCTGAGCCATGAAGCCCTGAGCCGTCTTGCGTGTCACGCCGCGACTTTCCAAGTAAAAGAGTTCTTCTTCATCCAAGCACCTGACGGACGACGAAGAGGCGGCTCTGGTCTCTTGAAAATCCATTAGCGCCCGTGGCTGCGCCTTTATTTTGACGCGTTCATCCAAACATAAGATGCATGATTCCTGATAAGCATCGCCATGAACACTTCCTCTTTCCGCAATCTGCCCGCCATAACATCCAAGCGCTGCCTCTCCATCCAAAACCGCACGGCAATGGATGCGTGAAAGACTGTCTTTGGCCAAGTCACGAATGGCGGTATTAACAACCATCTTTTCTTGACCCGTCGCTAAAACCGACGCATAGGTTCTGACTCTGCTGCGATCACCATGCTGTTCGATTCGATTGCTGAAATAAATATTTTCATCCAAGCAAGCTTGGTGCAGATCCAATTGGGCGCCGTGGTCCAAGCCGGCATGCAAGGCCAAGTAGGATTCAGGTGTAGTTTGCAAAGGAATCCAAACCAGCTCCAAACGGCTACCCGCTTCTTGAATCAGACGCACACATTGTACAGAAGTCACATCGAGCTGGCTGAAAATCACAATTTTCGCCTTCGCCCCCTTTTTAACACTCAAGTTTAAATGCATCTCGCCTTTGAGTGAACTGTTCATCATAATCACCACAGGCTCTTGAATATTAGCTTCCGTTTTTACTTGTAATAAAGCTTTGGCAAAAACACCCTCCATCGGTATCCGAGCCGCTCCTGCCTGCTCGGCGGCCGGTCCTTGAGCGGCGAAGAGCCTTTGATGCTCGGCTACCTCTTCCGATGTAGGCGCTTCTCCGTCCGACAGTCTTCTGAAGGCCAGCTTTCCGAGCAACATCAGATTATCCCGGCTCATCCTCACTTCACTCAGATTATTGTAACGGTGAACGGGTAAAACCCCGTTGTTATCACTGGTCGGCAGCAAACTGGCGTCATAGCCGGATACGCCCATTTTCATGCTGATACCGACGCCGCAGGGAAGATCCCATTCCTCCAGAATTCGTTTCAGTTTTTTCATTTTTATCCTCTATTCGTCTTGTCTTCAGACCAAAATATCCAAGCCGTCCGAAAAGATTTCTTTTTCTTTTTGAAGCGAACGAGGCCGTTCAAAGCTTTCCGTATAAATAAGCTCCGAGGGTGGCAACTCAACCGCTTCCGCAATTTCCTCTTCACTGAGGGCACTGTCACTGACATAGGCCGGTAACCCCAGCTCATCCTGCAAGTCATCGTAACCTTCTCGTTCCAGCTTGAGTAATAATTCCGGCCCGCCACTCTGGACAATGCGACCGGCCATCATAACATGAACGAAATGCGGTCTGACATACTCAAAAAGTCCCTGATGAGGACTTATCAAAAGAAGTCCCATTTGATCGCCTTGCTCTTCCAGTAAACGATTGAGATGCTGACCCACGACAGCAAGCCGTTTGTTATCCGGCTCGGAATTAAAATTATCCAAGAGGGCAAAGGCGGGCCTCAAGAGCAGCATCTGCAAGAATTCGCTTCGTATTTTCTCATCATCGGACTTGAAGTCATTGAGGTAAAAATCAGAAAAGCTTTCCGCCATTTCCAATCGTCCCAATTCTTCTTTCAGCTGCTTTCTGAAAGCGGAAGGTCCTCTCTTTTCCTCGGGACTCAACCTGTCGTTTATTGCCGTTCTTAAAAAATCAGCGTTTTTCACGCCCGGAATACTTGCGGGCTCTTTCATCGCCAAGAAAAGTCCTGCTCGTGCACGCTCATCGACACGCATGGAGAGAAGATTCTGACCGTTCATGAAGACTTCACCGGCTGTGACTTCAAAGGCGGGATGTCCCATCAAGACCGAAGCCAGCGTTGACTTTCCGGTTCCACCCGGTCCCATAAGGACATGGATTTCGCCGCCTTTTATTTCAAGGCTCAAACCCCTTAAAATACTTTTCCCCTGAGCTTTACATGATAAATCTTTAATTTCCAGTTTTCGTACGGACATTCAATACTTACCCTCTTCATTTCTCATGAAAATATGCTTTTTGACAAAACAAATAAGCGCTAAACTCCATTCATATTAACATGAAATTTATACGCTATCGTGAGTCTATTGAGGAGTTCTCATTACAATTAGGCAACGTGAAACAGGAATTCACTTTGAAAGAAGCGGGTAGTTGATTACAAAAGAAGAGCCCTCTCCGAGCTCGGAATTCAAGCGGATTTGGCCACCCAAAAGCTGTACCATGTGCTTAACAATAGAAAGACCGAGCCCTGTTCCGCCCCGGTTACGCGAGCGGTCTTTTTCCACACGATAAAATCGCTCAAAAATACGTTCTTGATCTTCTTTGGCGATACCGGGACCATTATCCTCAACACGGCAAAAAATCAAATTACGCTCGATGCCGGCACTGACTCTTACAAAGCCTCCTTCTCGGTTGTAAAAGACCGCATTCGCAATGAGATTACTCATGATTTGCAACTGCTGTTCATACTGACCGGGAAGCTCAAAGCCCTCCGGGAAAACGGTTTCGAGCTCAAATGAAAACGGAAGCTGTCGCTCTCGCCTCTCTTCAAGTTCCTGGGCCAAGCGTGCATAGTTTAAGCCGAAGAGACGAAAGTCCGCGTGCTTGCTGGCCGCCTCACCTAAAAAGATTGGGCAACGATCCGTCAAAAGTTGTACGTGCGCCTTCTGATCAAAACTAAGCACACCTTCTTCCATGCTTTCCAAAAAAACTTCAAGCTGAGCACCGGGCTTACCGAAACGTGTCGATTTGTCCGGCACATCCTTCTGTTTTTCTTCATGGGTAGAGTTTTTAAAACATTTTGATTTTTTTGAAAAGAATAAACAGGCCAAAAGAAAACCGAGCAGCGTACCGAGAATAAAAATCAGTACATACATTCCTCAGTCCTCTTTCTCCAAGTTTTCAGCAAAACAGTAACCCACACCTCGCAAAGTTAGAATAAACTGAGGAGAATTGGGCTCATCGTCAACTATATATATTAAAGGCATGCTTACTCCTTTTTGCCAATCTTATAAAATAATCGTCAAAATTAAGCCAGTTTGGGTTGTGAGCCCAGAAGCTTATTGCTCATGTTTTTATGCTCGCCCGTTACCGCATAAATGGTCCACTCCGCTACGTTAGTCGCGTGATCGGCCATGCGCTCAATGTATTTTGCGATGAACATATAATCCGTTGCTTGCGAAATTTTACTCTTATCTTCTCCCAAAAGACCTGACATCTCCATAATAACCTTGGAAAAGAGCTGATCTACGATATCATCTTTCGCGCGTACTGCAGTCGCTTGCTCGTTGTCTTT
>CAYFRY010000073.1:0-6494 GCA_964345665.1 uncultured Oscillospiraceae bacterium | reverse complement strand
CCCTCTCGGGGCGCCGAGTAGCTTGGCATTGTCCGAAAAACTGTATTGCGTTTTGGCAACACAGACAGGCAGATTTCCAAAGCCCTGCTCGGTCAAAAGCTCCGCGGTTTTCATCGCCTTAGCTGTGAGTGTCACTTTATCCGCACGGTAAATCTTCTTTCCTAAGCAATTCAATTTTTCAGTAATACTCAAATTCAAAGGGTAGGCGTAATTCAAAGCACTCTCCTTCTCACAGAGCTCAAGTACTTCTTTGGCCAGTTCAAGTCCGCCCGCTCCACCTTTGGCCCACACTTCGGCCAAAGCAAGCTTGACACCTAAAGTCTGACACTTTTCCTTAAGGAAAGCAATTTCAGATTCGCTGTCACTCATGAAACGATTTATGGCGACGACAACCGGAAGTCCATAGACCTCCTTCAAGTTTTCTACATGCTGCAGTAAATTGGGTAATCCTTCCTCAAGAGCAGACAGATTCTCCTTAGCTAAATCCTTTTTCTCTACCCCGCCGTGATGTTTAAGTGCGCGAATAGTCGCTACAACGACAACCGCATCCGGTTTGATGCCGGCTGCCCTGCATTTAATATCCAGAAACTTTTCCGCTCCCAGATCAGCACCGAAGCCGGCCTCCGTAACGGTATAATCCGACAGATTCATAGCCAACTTCGTTGCAATAACGGAGTTACAACCGTGCGCAATATTGGCGAAAGGCCCTCCGTGGATAAAGGCCGGTGTTCCTTCCAAAGTCTGAACCAGATTGGGTTTAATCGCGTCCTTCAACAAAGCCGCCATGGCACCTTCTGCCTTCAAATCGGCTGCCGTAATCGGGCGATTATCAAAACTGTAAGCCACTTGGATACGAGCCAAACGTGCTTTCAAATCACGGATGTCCTCAGCCAGGCAAAGCACCGCCATAATCTCGGAAGCCACAGTAATATCAAAGCCGTCTTCTCGCGGCATGCCATTAGCCTTTCCGCCCAGTCCGTTGACGATATAACGCAGCTGCCTGTCATTCATATCCACACAACGCTTCCAAGTGATACGTCTCGGGTCTATCCCTAGGGCATTTCCCTGCTGAATGTGGTTGTCCAGCAAGGCAGCCAAAAGATTATTGGCCGCAGCGATGGCATGAAAATCTCCCGTAAAATGTAAATTGATATCTTCCATGGGAACGACTTGTGCGTAGCCGCCACCTGCCGCTCCTCCTTTAACACCGAAGACCGGTCCCAATGAAGGTTCCCTCAACGCAACAGAGACTTTCTTGCCCAAAAGGGAAAGGGCATCCGAAAGTCCTACCGTTATAGTCGTTTTTCCCTCACCTGCCGGTGTAGGCGAAATAGCCGTAACTAAAATCAATTTGGCCTTTTCCTTTTTTTCAGGAATCAAATGAACATTTATTTTAGCTTTATAGCGCCCATAATGCTCCAAGGCGTCCTTCGGTATAGAAAGCTTTTCAGCGATGGCATCAATGGGCTGCATGGGTGTCATTTGTGCGATTTCAATATCTGATTTAAACTCCATTTTTTCCTCTTCTTTTTTTATTAGTTATATTACTTATAAAAGACTTAGCCTAAAGCAACGTCTAAGACCATCATGACAATAAAACCGGCAAGCGTACCTAAAGTAGCAAGGTCGGAGTGTCCTCCACTCTGAGACTCGGGAATCAATTCCTCAACCACGACATAAATCATGGCGCCGGCCGCGAAGGCCAAAGCATACGGTAAAATCGGTTTCATCGTAGTAACCAAAACCACACCCAAAACAGCTGCAATCGGCTCCACTGCACCGGAAATTTGTCCGTAGAAAAAGGCCTTACGGCGGGAAAGTCCCTCGCGTCTCAAAGGAATGGAAACAGCAGCACCCTCAGGAAAATTTTGAATCCCGATGCCGAGGGCCATGACCAGCCCCGCCACGGAACTGACACAATTGTCACATGCCGCCGCTCCGACGGAAACACCGACCGCCAGCCCCTCAGGAATATTGTGCAAAGTGATGGCCAAAACAAGTAAAACCGTGCGACTGAGATTCGTCTTAACCCCCTCTTTTGTTTCGCTCGAACCCCTGTGAATATGGGGCATGATAGAGTCAGCCAATTTCAGGAATAATCCGCCAAGCGCGAAACCTATCGCAGGGGCAAGCCAGGGAATCTCTCCCGACGCTTCGCTCATTTCAATTGCCGGCGCTAAGAGCGACCAGAAACTGGCCGCAATCATAACGCCCGCTGCGAAACCCAACATCATATCTAAAACTTTTCGATTGATTTCCTTAAAGAAAAAGACCAGTCCCGCACCCGCCGCAGTCATAAACCAAGAAAAACAGGTGCCGATTAACGCCTGTTGTAAGGGACTTAATTGCGTTAAAGCGTCCAGCATCGTTTGATATCCTTCCTCAAAACCTCATCAAAAAGATTAACATTTCAGGCATATACTGTCTACTTTAGAAGCAGGCTTTACGGACTTATTCGGCAAAACAAATACAAAAAGGGCTTAGCTTGTTATAATGTTTTTTACGTATTCACTGAGGAGAAAAGCATGTTACATTTTGACAGCGATTATATGGAAGGCGCTCACCCCCTTATTCTTGAGCGATTGGTCTCCATAAACTTCAATCAATATTCGGGTTACGGAAGCGACGAAATCTGCGCTTCTGCAAAAGAGAGAATAAAAACGGCATGTGCCTGTCCTGAGGCGCAGGTCTCATTTTTAGTCGGCGGAACCCAGACCAACAAAGCGATCATCGATGCCCTGCTTCTCCCATATCAAGGCGTTTTAGCTCCCACTACGGCGCACATTAACGTACACGAAGCCGGCGCCATTGAGTCGACAGGCCATAAGGTTTTAAGCCTGCCTCATCTCGACGGAAAGCTATCGGCTGAACAAGTTCAAGCCTACATGGAAGAATTTCTAATAGATGAAAGTTTTGACCACAGGGTTGAACCGGCTATGGTGTATATCTCTCACCCCACGGAGCTCGGTACTTTATACACCAAACAGGAACTCTTTGAGTTGAATCGGGTATGCCAAAACTATCATTTAAAACTTTTCTTAGATGGCGCTCGCCTAGGCTACGGCTTAGCTTCAGGGGGAACGGATCTGAAATTGGAAGATATTGCTAAGCTAGTAGATGTCTTTTATATCGGAGGCACGAAAGTCGGTGCGCTTTTCGGTGAGGCCGTGGTTTTTACCAAGCCCGGACTGAGTAGAAATTTCTTTACACTTTGTAAACAACACGGGGCAATCCTGGCGAAGGGTTGGCTCTTAGGCCTTCAATTTGACACCTTGTTTACGGATGACCTTTATCTTGAGATTTCGAAACAGGCCATTAAAATGGCGGATAAGCTGCGTGCGCTGCTGACTGAAAAGGCTTATCGCTTTTATATTGAAACGCCCTCCAATCAAATCTTTGTCATCATGGAAAACCATCAGCTTCGCTCCTTATCCGAAAAAGTCAGCACCTCCTTTATCACACGTTACGACGAAAGACATACGGTAGTCCGATTTGCAACGAGTTGGGCGACACGGACGGAACAGATTGACGCCTTGTCCGAACTCCTATAGTTCGGACAACTTGAGGGATAAGAGATGGATTATCTTCAAATATTTTTGATTGCCTTAGGCTTATCGATGGATGCTTTTGCCGCAGCAGTATGCAAAGGACTTCAGGCCGGAAAAATTATACGGAAAGAGGTCTGGATGATTGGCCTGTCTTTCGGTTTCTTCCAAGGCTTTATGCCTCTTATCGGTTGGTTTTTAGGTCTTCAGTTTTATGACTATATCACGGCCTTTGATCATTGGATTGCCTTTTTACTCCTGCTCTTAATCGGAGGAAAGATGCTTTACGAAGCCTTTCAAAAAGAGGACTGCCCGGCCTATAGCGCCTTCACATTTAAAGAACTGATGGTGCTCTCTATAGCGACCAGTATTGATGCTTTGGCCGTCGGCGTTACGTTTGCCATAGTTAAGACAGAGATTGTGCCGGCCAGTCTCATGATTGCCGCTACGACAGCGATTTTATCCGCCCTGGGCGTTCTGATGGGGGTCAAATTCGGGGCCAAATATAAAAAAGTGGCGGAGATATCAGGTGGTCTGATCCTCATCGCCATCGGTATAAAAATAATAATCGAACACTCCGATCATTTATTGCTTGCTTTTATGTAGTAATGGAGCCTAAGGCCCTTATCATTTAGATGGAAGCGGTATAGCGCTCAAAAAAGACATCAAAGACCAAGTTGAGTTCCTTCTTGCTTCGTATGGACTGATAATACTGCTCACCGTTTCCGCTACGCGCATAACGCATAATGACAAACTCAGGGTCACGGTGCGTGCCGTCATCAGGCTCATAGGCACTCAGCGCCGCATATTCCCGGCCATTTACGGCAAAGGTATCAATAACGGCAAGATAGTACTCATTGCCGTTATCAACATCTTCTAAAACAATCAGCTCGGTATTATCGAGTTCTTTAGATTGTCTGATTTTATTTCTTCCGGACTTAGTCCTCGTCTTCGTCTTCGTCATCATCTTCGTAGGCTTCATCTTCGAGCTCGCAGAGTCGGTCATATTCTTCCGCTACACGGTCAAATTCTTCATCAGACAAGCTTTCCAAGGCTTCCGTTCCGTCTTCTTGCGTGACTACGCGAACAAATACCGCTTCGGGATCCTCATCGGTGGTTAGGAGAACCAGGTAGATTTCACCTTCGAAATCGAACTCATCCGCTATCTCAAACTCGAATTCTTCACCCGTTTCCTGATCGACCATGGTGACCAGTGCAACGTCCTCATCGAGTTCATGCTCATGGGCCTGAACATCAAATTCCTCGTCATCTAAAACGGTGTTAAGGTACGAATTAATCATCTTGTAGAACCTCCTCAAGGGGTTTGGATTTGGTCATCAGCAGAGGCCGGACCTTAAAAATAATTATAACATAATGTCTGCGTTATCGCTGAGCATCCAAATAGTCTTGCAGAATAATTACGGCCGCCACTTGATCGATTACTTTTCGCTTTTGCTTACTTCCTTTTAAGGAAGATTCGTTTAGTATGCGAGAGGCTAAAACTGTGGTAAAGCGCTCATCTTTATATATAACAGGCAGATGGCAAAGTGCCTCCAGGTCACTTCCGAAACGTCTTGCCAAAATTTCCGTACGGCTCTCTTTTCCGTCCGTACGTCTGGGTAAACCCAAGACGATACGTACTATGTCGTGTTTTCGACAAAGCTCAACAATACGTGCTTTAATCCAAGCATCCTCTTGACCATCCCAATTAAGCGTTTCTAATGCGGACGCTAAAATACCCATGGGGTCGCTCATCGCTAAACCCACTCGGGACAAACCGAAATCAATACCTAAACTACGACCCCGGGCAGCCACTTCTAAGCTTCATCAAGTTTGTCAAGGTAGTCGCGGAGGATGACTTCCAAGAGCTCATCTCGCTCCATACGACGTATGACTCCCCTGGCACCTTTATAGTTCGTGATATAAGTCGGATCACCGGATAAAAAATAGCCCACAAATTGGCTAAGAGGGTTATAGCCTCTTTCTCGCAAAGCGGCTAAAACTTCTTCCATAATGGCTTTTACTTCAGCGGACTTGTCCAGATTCATTTCAAAACGAGTTGTTTCATTCGAGACCATGGCTTCCCTCCATTAAATGCTTTCTTCCATCTTAGCACAACTTGGGCAGTCAAAATAATGTCATTTCACAAATTAGTCCTCTTTTTGCCCTATGAGTAGCTCCGCGTCCATTCCGATGAGCCGAACGTCAATGATATCTCCTCTTCGGACCTCTTGGGCTTCAACACGCACCGGTAAATAATGTTCGGTATAGCCTGTCCAAACAGACGAATCAGAACTCAGGTTTTGTTCTAAGAGCACGCTGGCTTTTTGACCGATTCTCTTTCTGAAAATAGAACTTCGACTGCGTTCGGCAAGCTCAGCCGCCTCTCGCGCACGTCTTTCGGACACATCCGACGGCACTTGTTCTTTCATCGTTGCAGCAGCCGTCAAGGGTCTGGATGAATAACGAAAAACATGCATATCCGCAAACCGCACCGACTCACAAAAGGCCAAGCTTTCTCGGTGATCCTCTTCACTTTCTCCGGGAAATCCGACCATTAAGTCCGTTGTCAGCGTAAAGTCGGGCATCAAGCTTCTCAGTTCTTCGACCACAGAGCGGTATTGCTCGGGGCTATAGTTGCGTTTCATTCTGCGTAAAGTACGTTCGGCTCCACTTTGTAAAGAAAGATGGAGATGGTGACAAAGCAAGCGATCTCGGGAATAACGTTTTATAAACTCGGAACTGACGGACAAAGGCTCCACCGAACCGAAGCGAAGGCGTTTCAAGCTATCCAACTCTGCTAATCTTTCACAAAGATCCATCAAAGCCAGGCTGCTTTTTCCTAAATCTAAACCAAAGGAACAGACGTGGATACCGGTCAGCGTTATTTCTTGATAGCCCGCAGCAATCAGCGCTTTAGCCTCTTTCAAAATTTCCTTTTCGTCACGG
>CAYFRY010000072.1:0-6523 GCA_964345665.1 uncultured Oscillospiraceae bacterium | reverse complement strand
TGAATAATAAGTTCATTACCACTGTCAAAAATGAGAACGACTTGTTCAAGAAGCCTACCTGACGTATCGAAGCCCAAACGTAACTCTCTTTGAGGATTATCATCATCTAATGGCTCAATCCAGACTGGCCAAGTGGCAGCATAAATAGAATCGTCTTCATTTATGCCATGCTTAAGAGCGGATGGATGTACGGATAGGCTCACGCAAACATCTCTTTTCGAATTAATTCGGAGCGTGTAAGATGCTGCTCTGCTGCCATTTCATCCAGTTTTTCAATTTCCTCTTGGGTGAATCGGACAGCAATGACCTGACTGGGTTTAGAGGCTCGTCCTGGGCGTCCTCTACCTCTTTTACGCAAACGTTCTACATTAAAGCCTTTTTCAGCTTCTTCAACCCATTCGCTTATTTGCTCGTCTGTGACAAATTTTCCTTTTATAGTTCTATCCATATCATTATTGTATTACGAAAATAGACAGTTTTCAATTACCTATTACTTTAAAACTTGCCTTGCTTAAGCGGATCAATGCTTTTTTCTTCAATAAGGTGCTTTGTTGTAACCTGCGATTAATGACGCTCCTTTTCCCAAAGAGAACAGAATACCACTTACGAAAAACACGAGCGCTAAAACGATAGCCGCAACTATACCATCCTCCTCTTCCGCCAAACTATTTATGATTCTGTTTTAATATTACTTGTAATTTAATATGATTAGTATCCACTCTATCCTACGTGCACACGCGAGAAATAACTGCGGATTTCGCAAAAATTTCTCGCGTTTCCTTGATGATGAGATCACCGGTTCAACTCCGCTTGAGGACTCGACATGAAGGGGCTGTCTCAAAAGCAAGACAGTCTCTTATGAAATCAAGGAGGTAGCTGAATATCCACCAGTCCAATTTGCGACGGATTTCATCGACTGTCTAAAAAATCCGGTTTGTAAAAACAGTTTAAATGGATTACCATAGTGTTTAAAGAACGGATTTCATCGACTTTCGATAAAATCCGTCAAAGGGAGGCTCTATGATTATTATTAATCGAGAACGACCTTTGAAGCGTCTTATTGCCATGATGCATAATGGTCGAATTAAAATCATTACAGGAATACGCCGTTGCGGAAAGTCGTTTTTACTGTCCCATCTTTTCAAAAAACACCTTCATCAGCAGGGCATAGACGACAGCCAAATAATTGAGATTGCACTGGATAAGAAACAGTATGAAGCTATGCGTAATCCTAATACCTTGTATCAGTATGTTGTAGAAAGAATTGAAGGTCAGGATAAGCAATTTTATTTGTTTATTGACGAAATCCAGCTTTCTTACAAGGTTAAGCGCAATGATGTAGATGAATGTCAAGTGCCTGAGGAAGATTGGGAGCTGCTATACACCACCTTCTACGATATCCTCAACGATTTGATGACACGGCGCAATTTGGATATTTACGTAACCGGGAGTAACTCCAAAATGCTATCCAAGGATGTTGCCACTAACTTCCGTGACAGAGGCATTGAAATCCGTCTGCACCCATTCAGCTTTGCAGAATTTTACTCCGTTTCTAATATGGAAAAGACGGACGCTTGGGAAGAATACCTTGTGTATGGCGGTATGCCGCTTTCTGTACTGGAAAAGAACCCTAGGGAGAAAGAAACGTACTTGAGCAGTTTGTTTGAACGGGTATATGTGGCTGATATTGTGGAAAGATACGGGGTAGCGGAATCCTATGTGGATGACCTGTTGGATGTGCTGTCTTCCAATATTGGTAGCCTGACCAACCCATCCAAGTTGGCCAATACCTTAAACTCGGTTCGCCGTGCAGGCACAACAGATAAAACCGTAAAGAAGTATCTGGATGCACTGGAGGATGCATTTCTTTTTACCAAAGCAAGACGCTACGATGTGAAAGGAAAAGCATACTTTGATTCTCCTTCAAAATACTATGCGGAAGACGTTGGCTTACGAAACGCAAGACTGAAATTCCGACAAATAGAAGAGACTCACTTGATGGAAAATATTTTGCACAATGAGCTGGTACTTCGTGGATTTGCGGTGGATGTGGGTTCCGTTCGTTTTGCAAAAACCGTAGAGGGTCAACGGATCCCCGAACGATGGCATGAAATTGATTTTGTGGTAAACAACGGAAGTCAAAAGGTTTACATACAGTCCGCTCTCAGCATCCATGATGCAGAAAAACATCAGCAAGAGATTCTTCCACTTCTAAAAAGTGGAGATTCATTTAGGAAGCTAGTCGTAACAGGCGGTAATAAAAAAATGCACACAGATGAGAAGGGCATCAGTTATGTAGGGATTATCCCATTTTTGCTTGGGGAGATTGACCATCTTCTCTAAGCTTAAACGGAAAGCTTATAAGAGTAGAGCATTATCCTTGGTAGGATGAGGTCACCGGTTCAACTCCGCTTGAGGGTTTCACACGAAAAGTCTCCCGAACAGGAGGCTTTTTGTTTCTGTTGAAAGAGCAAAAAAATAGAAGCAGCAAGTTTAACGGATAACGTTGGCCGTGTGACGTTTTTGGGCTGCTTTTGATAGCAAAAGGCAAAACTGAGCATTTTTTGCAAAGTAGTTAGCATAATATGCAATGGTCTGTGGTTTAGACTAATAGTGTGCTTAATGAAATATAATAACAAAACTTTTCTGCATACAGTTTAAGAAAAATTAATAAAAATTTAAATTAGTGGATGATTAGGAGGGAAAATCATGGAAAAAGTTCGCGTAGCCTTGGTCGGTTTTAGTTCTATTGCGCGTGTTCATGCCGATGCTATTTATCATTCTCCCCGTATGGAGCTGAAGGCTGTGGTGGCACTTAGTGATTATTCAGAAGAAGTCCGGGAATTATATGATTGCAATTTCTATCATGACTATAGCATATGATTCTCCTTCCGGCAAAGGGATAATCCTAAATCTCTATTCCGAGCATACCTTTTGTAGCGCAAGTTTCACATGCTTATTTTTGACAGATTTGTTTGTCAGTTTTTGTCGGATGCCCTTTTTTCTATTTTTCTTATTTGCTTAACTTAGTTAATAGGTGAAACATTAAAACCATTGCATCAAAATAGGATATAATGTACGAATATTTACCGAGAAACAATACAAATGGTTTGTATCTGTAAACGATTTAAGATATTTTGATGGAGTATGTTGTTTCGGGGAGAGTATGAAAACATGGCTATTACTGCTTATTTAGAGAGAAATGCACGCGTTCATCCGAATGAGATTGCGCTTGTAGAGGTTAACCCCATGAACCAGCCGGACCACGGTGTTTCATGGCGTGAATTTAATTTGATTGAGACCTCGGGTTCTCAGCCGTATCGGCGCGAGATGACCTGGCGTGACTTTGATATCAAAGCCAATCGTTTTGCCAATCTGCTTTTGACCAGAGGCGTCAAGCGGGGCGACCAGGTGGCGGTTCTGCTCATGAACTGTCTGGAATGGCTTCCTATCTACTTCGGCATACTTAAGTCGGGTGCTCTGGTCGTTCCTTTGAACTTTCGTTATACGGCGGAAGAAATTCGCTACTGTCTCGATCTTTCGGACTCCAGTATCCTCATTTACGGTCCTGAATTCAAAAGCCGTGTGGCCGAGGTTAAGGATGATCTGAGCATCAAACACTATTTTTATGTGGGTCACGATTTGCCGGAATATGCCGACAATTACGAAGAGTATGCCTCTTATTGCTCTTCTGTCGCCCCCGCAATAGAGATTAACGATGAGGATGATGCAGCGATTTATTTTTCTTCCGGCACCACCGGTTTTCCCAAGGCCATTTTGCACAGTCACAGAGCCTTGGTCAGTGCCTGTCAGACGGAACAAAATCATCACAGCCAGACGGCAAACGATGTTTTCCTGCTTATTCCGCCTCTTTATCATACCGGGGCCAAGATGCACTGGTTCGGCAGTTTGCTGTCTTGCAGTAAGGCCATTATCCTGCGTGGCGTAAGTCCGGAATGGATTTTTGAAACGATCTCCAAGGAGAAGGTCAGCATCGTTTGGCTGCTAGTACCTTGGGCTCAGGATATCTTGGATGCTATTGACAGCGAAAAACTTGATCTTAATAAGTACTGTCTTTCTCAGTTGCGTCTGATGCACATCGGTGCCCAGCCTGTTCCGCCCAGTTTGGTTAAGCGCTGGAAAGATTACTTTCCTGAGCATGAATACGACACCAACTACGGCCTCTCCGAGTCGATCGGCCCCGGTTGCGTTCACCTCGGCGTAGAAAATATTCACAAGGTCGGTGCCATAGGAAAGGCGGGCTACCACTGGGAGGCGGAAATTGTGGATGAACACGATAATCGCTGTGCGGTGGGTCAAGCCGGTGAACTCAGAGTCAAGGGCCCGGGCTTAATGAAGTGCTATTATCGTGACGAAAAGGCTACCGCGGCCATACTTAAAAACGGTTGGCTCTATACGGGCGATATGGCGGAATATGATGAAGATGAGTTTATCTATCTTGTTGACCGTAAAAAAGATGTCATTATCTCAGGCGGTGAAAACATTTACCCGGTACAAATCGAGAATTTTATGCGTGCCCATACCAAGATAAAAGACGTTGCGGTTATCGGCTTGCCGGATACACGTCAAGGGGAAATCGCGGCGGCGATTGTGGAAGTTAAAGAGGGTGAAAGCCTTACCGAGGAGGAGCTGGATGAGTTCTGCTTGGAACTGCCTCGTTACAAACGTCCGCGCCGTATCATCTTTGCCGATGTGCCGCGTAATGCGACCGGAAAGATCGAGAAACCTGTCCTGCGCAAGCGTTACTGCAGCGAGCGCTTGGTTGAATCACAGAATAGAAGCTGAGGTTTCGTTCGCTTGGCTTATTCCTCTAAAAAGCCTCCTGGTCGGGAGGCTTTTTCAGGTCTGTTCTAAAATGATGAGTGATACAACATGGAGTGCTGTTTTCGTAATGATTGCACGGTGTTAAAGTTTTTACTGGGGCATTGCCTTTTCAAGGGGAGAGGTACAAGTTTTTACCCAAATTAATAGTGACGCGAAGAAGCCAAGCTTTCAGATGTGTTTCATCCTGAAATTCCGTGCTTGCCTTGAGGTAACGAAGAAAGACCTCCTGCAGAATATCCTCCGCATCGGCATAGTTCGTGCAATAGTTCAAAGCGACACGCCAGACCATGTCACGGTAGCTTAGGTAACCACTTTCTACGTCGAGTTTCATAGCGTCCTCTTTCGTTCGGATGGGCTCTTCAATCATAAAACAAAGTTTTCGGCCAAATGTCACACGGCTTTGAAATTCATAAAGCGTATTTATTAATCAAATCACGCAAATCCAGCAGCAAGTCGGGTAGGCTCCCCGATATAAAAGAGTTCCGAATAAGAATGGATACGCATGCTTCTGTATTTGGGATATGATGGATTTATAGAAGCGAAAAGAGGCCATTCTCTATGTTGGAAATCAAAAACTTAACCAAGCGCTATAAAGAGGTGGTGGCGAACAAAAACATCAACCTCAGGATACCGGCGGCAAGCGTAACACTGTTGGTGGGACCGAACGGGGCGGGTAAAAGCACTTTACTCAAGAGCATCATGGGGCTTTTACGCTATGAAGGTGAAATTCTTATTGCGGGCCATCACAATAAAAGTCCGGAAGGGCGTGCCCTGCTTGGCTATGTGCCGGAGGTGCCACAGCTCTATCCTTTGCTGACTGTAGGTGAACATCTGGAGCTTATTGCGCGAATTTATAAATTGGAGGAGTGGAAGCGTGAGGCAGCACAGCTCCTGAAGCGTTTTGACTTGGAGGACAAGAGTAAGAAGCTCGGATCGGAACTTTCCAAAGGCATGCAACAAAAGCTCTCGATTTGCATGGCGCTTTTACATCAGCCGGAGTTAATTCTCTTTGACGAGCCGATGGTGGGTTTGGACCCGCACGCGATCAAGGAGTTGAAACTGGTTTTTAGAGAACTGTCGGAGGCAGGCCGTTCCCTCTTGATTTCAACACATATTTTGGACAGTGTGGATGAGCTTTGGGATGTGGCTTTTGTCATGAAAGACGGCTATCTTGTCGCCGGAGAAAGTCGAAAAACCCTGGAGGGGCAAGGTGTCAGTCTGGAAACCTTCTTTTTTAGGGTTACTGAAGGTGGACAGGCGATCGGTGCGGAAGCTGAGGCCGAAGCAGTGCCAGAGGCCGTCAAAGCCGAGTCGCCTGAAACGGTGAAAGCCGTAGCGCCTGATGGCACGGAAAGAGGCTAAGGCATGCGGGCTCTGCTGTATCTGAAAATTCATCACTGGAAAAACGCCTTCCTTCGGGCTTTAAAGACACCCGTCAAGCTGGCGCAGATGATAATGTATACGGTTTTCTTCGTTTTTATGGCTGTGTTCATGCTCCTTAAGCCGAGCAGCCCCGGTCTGCAGACGCTGCACTCGGAATGGCCGCAGCGCATTGCGGCGGGCATCATAGTTTTTGCTTACTTGTTCAGCATTTTGGCCGTTAAGAATGGGCAAAAGGGCGTGAACCGTATATTTACGGAGGCGGATGCTCAGATTCTATTTGCCGCCCCCTTTAAGC
>CAYFRY010000071.1:3755-6729 GCA_964345665.1 uncultured Oscillospiraceae bacterium | reverse complement strand
CGCAGTACTTATACAAGGCCAGCAGCTTCGTCAGCCGCTGAACCCTTATGGACTGCGTAGAACTTGAAAAACGTACCGGTGTTGGTAGAGATTTCAAGTTCACCGCAGTACTCACCCACTCGTACCGCTACAAAGCTAAGAATCGTACCACCTTTGGCACGTTTTTGGACTTTGTAGCGGTTGGTACGCTCGGCTCTAATCCTGTGTAGACGAAAACCCTCAAATCACAAGAAAAACGGTGCGGTATTTTGAGACAAGCCTCATCCATATTATTATTTAAAGTAAAAGATAGAATCAGAATGAAAGAGGAGAAGAAAGGAGACTAGCATGAAGCCGGATTCAGATCTAGTAATGGCCCGCGAAATCGCCCGCTTGGTCGCCTCGGAAGAGGGGCGAGCCTATTTTGTCGGTGGTTATGTCAGAGACTATATTCTAAACTTGGAAAATAATCCGGATGCCGATACTTTTAAAAATAGCCAAGAAACCCACGTAAGCAACAACGCTGACAATGCCGATACTTCTGAAACCGCTGACAACACCAAAACCACCGACAACACCAAAACCACCGACAACACCAACAACACTGACAACACCAACAACACCGACAACACCAAAACCACCGACAACACCAACAACACCGACAACACCAAAACCACCGACAACACCAACAACACCAAAACCGCCAAAATCGGAGACAACACCGAAGTCGCCGAAAGCAAAGACATTGACCTGGAGGTCCATGGCCTCGAAAGGGAACGCCTCGAGGCCATATTGGACTCCTTGGGCGAGCGACTCGATGTAGGAGAGAGCTTCGGCATTTATATCTTGAAAGGCTACACCTTGGACATTGCCATGCCCCGAAAAGAAAGCGCCTACGGAAGCGGACACCGGGACTTCGACATCTCCATTGAGCCCTATATCGGTAGCTTTGCTGCAGCCAAACGTCGTGACTTTACAATCAACGCCATGATGATGGATGTGCTCAGCGGCGAAATAGTAGATTACTTCGATGGAAGGCGAGATTTAAAAAACGGCATACTTCGCCACGTCGACGCCCGGTCCTTTGTTGAAGACCCCCTGCGCGTAATTCGCGCGGCACAAATCGCCGCTCGCTTCGGTTTTGGCGTGGCGGAAGAAACCGTTTCGCTTTGCCAAAAAATGGACTTGTCTTCGCTTTCCAAAGAACGTGTCTTCGCTGAATTGGAGAAGGCTTTGCTGAAGGCCACAAAGCCCTCCGTTTTTTTCGAGGTCTTGCGAGGGATGAAGCAGCTCTCTTATTGGTTTAAGGAAGTCGAACAACTTATCAATGTGCCTCAAAATCCTGTGTACCACGCTGAAGGTGACGTTTGGACGCATACGATGCGTGTCTTGGACTACCCTCATCCGGCACTTGAAGCGCTTCAGAACCCACTCGCTTTTCAGCTGGCTAAGCTTTGCCATGATTTTGGCAAAATCACCGGCACGCAAGTACTTGACGGTATCCATTGCTCGCATCGACACGAGTCGCTAGGGCTTCCCTTGGTGGAGGGGTTTTTAAGGCGATTGTGTGATGAAAAAAGTCTGATTAAAAACGTTTTAAATCTGGTCGAGCTACATAGGAAGCCTAATTTTTTGGCGGTGGCTTCTGCCTCGATAAAAGCCACGAATAAAATGTTTGACCGGGCGCTCGATCCCGAGGCCTTGATTGCCTTGGCGTTGGCGGATGGCTTCGGAAAAATTTCGGCAAAACCTTTTGAAACGACTGCGCCGTTCTTATCGGAGCGTTTGGCTATTTACCGCGAATATATGGCGCGGCCTTATGTCATGGGTCGAGATCTTGTAGATGCGGGTTTGAAACCTGATGAAAGCTTTTCGGAGTATTTGGATTTTGCCCACAAATTGCGTCTGGCCGGTGTCAAGAAAGAATCCGCCCTGAAGCAGACCCTGGCGCTGGTGAGAAAGGATCGGGTGCGGGACAGCGAGCCCTGCCCGTGAACGAGAGGATTGCTTTTGAGGTTTTGGATGCGGATTAGCGAACAGGACGCTCCAAGTCGCAGGCTTGATAGAGGGCAGCAAGTTCTTGTTCTGTCAAGTGGCGGATGTCGCCCGGCTTTTCAATGCCGTCCAGTGTGACGGGCCCGTGCGTCAGGCGTTTGAGCGTGGTGAGAACGCGACCTGTGGCGGCAACCATGCGTTTGACTTGGTGAAATTTGCCTTCCACCAGGATGAGTTCGGCTGTGTTTTGGCCCTCCGCTTTGCCATCCGTACCGAAGCAGACTTTCTTGAGAGGATCCGGGATTAATTCGGCCGGTCGGCACTTAATTTCACCGATTTGAAGACCTTCCCGGAAAAGCATTACCTCTGCCGGTCCCAGCCTTTCGCCTTCGTAAGTAAAACGGTAGCGTTTGGGCACATGCCATTCCGGTTTCGTCAGCCTAAAACCCAAAGTGCCGTCGTTCGTAAAAAGCAGAAGACCCGTAGTGTCGATATCGAGTCGCCCCACAGGAAAGAGTCCCGTGCTGATAAGGTTTTCAGGCAAAAGTTCTGCTACCGTCGCCAGCTTTTTATCTTCCATGGCCGTCAAATAGCCTTCCGGTTTGTGAAGGGCGAGGTAGAAGTGGAATTTCGGATTCAATTTTTGACCATCAAGCTTGAGCTCGTCCAATTCGTCGTCGGCGATGCTGAGGCTGTCTTGTTTCAGGATTTGACCGCGCAAACTGATCCGTCCGCTTTTTATTATTTTTCGGACGTCTTTTCGGCTGCCGTAGCCGGCGTTGGCAAGGATGCGATCAAGTCTCATGTTTTGCAGTATAGCGCAGCTTGTCTTGTTTTGTAATGATCTTCGGCAAGGTGTCCGCATTTATTTTCGTTGCCGAGACGCCGCTTCGTGAGTTTTAGGACGCAAGGGTTTTTGTCCGGAAAGGAAAAAAATATTCTTGTGTCCTTGATTTCGAAGTGACCCACTACTCCTTGTTTTCGAAGTGACCCACCACCC
>CAYFRY010000071.1:0-3655 GCA_964345665.1 uncultured Oscillospiraceae bacterium | reverse complement strand
CGCGACCACCCCCAAGCGAATCCGACGGACAGAACCGCCAAACGATTCCACCACCCCGCGACCACCCCCAAGCGAATCCGACGGACAGAACCGCCAAACGATTCCACCACCTCGCGCCCCAAGCGAATCCGACGGACAAAACCCCCGAGCAAAAAACGATTCCGACTTGGACAATTCCAATCCTACTTGCATTCTGCTAGAATGTGGGAAGCATCGGGAGGTG
Source organism: uncultured Oscillospiraceae bacterium (assembly GCA_964345665.1). Lineage (GTDB taxonomy): Bacteria > Bacillota > Clostridia > Saccharofermentanales > Fastidiosipilaceae > JAXGQD01. Next base: position 3,432 of record CAYFRY010000071.1, on the reverse strand, counting down.
TGTATGGATTATTTGGAAGGCGCTCTGCTGGGCAAGCTTTGGAGCGATACAGACTTCGAAAACAGAAAACATAGAGGGGTGGCCCTGCTCCTTTGCGCCCTATTTTGGGTCTACGCCTTTTATCTGATTTTTCTTGTCAACTTTACGGACGAGACGAGCATCATGCAGTCGTTTGTGCTGTGGTTTCCTGCAGCGGCTTTACTGCTGATTGCGTCTCCTTTTTTGTGTTACTACTATTACAACGTGCCGCTTGTTGTTCGCTGGGTCATCCTTGCGATACAGGTGCTGAAATACCTTTGTTGTTTCTTCTTTTTGTATTCGTTGATTTTGCCGTTTTCACGTTTTGACAAAGATAAGCTGATTACCGGTATTCTTACTTACTTTAATGACAATGTGGGCATGCTCTTCGATAATACCTCGGGAGCCCAATCTATGAGTGCGCTCTTCTTTAATGCGATTCTGGTAGCGGTATTGACCATGTTGGGCGTGTTTCTATTGTTCTGTGTGTTGGCCATTATTCCCATTCTATATAGCAAACTTATTAAGCTGATTCAGTTTTCCATAGATCAAACTTTTATTCGTTTCATGAGGACAGTGACCGCTAATCAAGTTAAGCAGAAAGATAGACGAATGGCGCGTGGTCCAAGGCAAAGGCCGCAGACCTGAGAATCTGAATATAAAGCTAAAGCAAGCCCAAACCTAAATCTTAATAATAATAAAACGCTAAGCAAGCCGAAGCTGAAGATCCCAAAGTAAGTCCGAAAGGCAAGCCAAAAGGGGGAGAAGCATGAACATTCACAGAAAGACCAAGATCGTCTGTACTATAGGGCCGGCAACAGAATCAGAGGCCATTCTCCGCGATTTAATCAAAAGCGGGATGAATGTTGTCCGACTCAATTTTTCGCACGGAACGCATGAAGAACACTTACAAAAGGTGAATATGGTTAAGCGTCTTCGCAGCGAGATGAAACAGCCCGTCGCTCTTTTGATGGATACCAAAGGCCCTGAAATTCGTACCGGTGATTTCGAAGAGCCGGTTATGCTGACGGAAGGTAATACGGTCCGTATCAGTAACGAAACGGTCATCGGTACCGAGGAATGCTTTTCGGTTTCCTATAAAAATTTACACCAAGACCTTCGCGTCGGCTCCCAGATTTTAATTGACGACGGATTGGTTGCCTTGGTGGTGGAACACTTTGAGAAGAAGGATCTGATTTGCCGCGTGTTGAACGGCGGAACGGTGTCTTCCAGAAAGAGCATCAACCTGCCGGAGACGGTCATTCATTTGCCGGCTTTGACCCAACAAGATGAAGAAGATATTGCCTTTGCGGTCGAACACGGCTTTGACTTTATTGCCGCTTCCTTTATCCGTAAGCCGAGCGATGTCATGGAAATCAAGAGTGTTCTGACCCGATTGGGCGGCAGTGATATCAATATCATTTCAAAAATTGAAAACCGTGAAGGGGTCAGCAATTTCGAAGCCATTTTAGCGGTTTCAGACGGCATTATGGTAGCCCGCGGTGACTTGGGTGTGGAAATTCCGGCACATGAAGTGCCGACCATTCAAAAGGATTTGATTAAGAGCTGTTACTTGGCAGGAAAACCCTGTATCACGGCTACCCAGATGTTGGATTCCATGATGAGAAATCCGCGCCCGACCCGTGCCGAGGCTTCAGACGTTGCCAATGCGATTTTGGACGGTACCTCCGCCATTATGCTCTCGGGGGAAACCGCCGCCGGTAAATATCCTCTGGAAGCCTTGCGCATGATGGATCAAATCGCCTATGACACCGAACAAAACACCGATGACTGGCAGCGTTTCGTGCAGTCCAACCAGCCTATGACCCCAACCGTCGCGAATGCGGTCAGTCATGCCTGCTGCACCACGGCTAAGGACCTCAAAGCGAAGGCCATCATCGCCGTCACTCACGCCGGACGCACCGCACGCCTGCTCTCCCGTTTCAGACCGGGCTGTCCCATCATCGCGACGACCGTAAGTGAGAAGGCTTATTACCAACTGGGCCTATCCTGGGGCGTTATTCCTTTCCATGTCCAAGAAATTAAAAATACGGACGAACTATTTGAACTGGGCAAAGCGACGGCCGTCGAGTCCGGTGTGGTAGAAAACGGTGATTTGGTTGTTGTGACCGGTGGCACACCTGTCGGCATGAGCGGTACCACCAACACGCTGAAAGTACTCAGCATCGGTAGTGTCTTAGCCAAAGGAAAAGCCATCGGCAGGGGCCAAATTTCGGGTGAGGTCTTAATCGTTACCTCTGAACTGAATCGCGGTCGTGCCTATTCGGGCAATTATATCCTTGTGGCCAAGAGAACCGATCGCAGCTTGATTCCCCTCATGCGTAAAGCGGCCGCCATTGTGGTTGAAGATCCGGATCCGCGCAGCCATGCGGTGACCGTTGCCGAAACCTTGGAAATTCCTGTGGTTTATGCCTGTGATAATGCGATGGCCATTCTGAAGAACGGTGCGGTTATCAGCATCGACACCGAGACGGGTATCATCAGTTAAAAGGGGCTAAAGAGGATTGGCATTTCAAGATTTTAAGACGATAGTCAGAGCACAGCAGGCATTTTTTGCGGGTGGGCAAAGTAAAAACGTAGCGTTCAGGAAACAGGCCCTGGACTTGCTGGAACAGCAGTTGATTATGCACAAAGAGTCGATCTTGTCCGCTTTACAGGCAGATCTCGGTAAATTTCCCGAAGAGGCCATGTTTACCGAATACCTGCCCGTTATGCGCGAGATTAAGCTTTGCCGAAAAAAATTGAAGAAGTGGACCCGTTTTTCCAGACGCGTCTCCGGTTTGCGTTATTTTCCGTCACGCATTGACATCAGGCGTGAGCCCTACGGTTCCGTTCTGATTTTGGCGCCTTGGAGCTTTCCTTTGCAAATGTCGCTTTTGCCGATGATCAATGCCTTAGCCGCCGGAAACTGCGTGGTTTTGAAACCCTCCGAATTGGCGCCGCACGTCTCACGTCTTCTCTTGGAAATCTGCAGTGAGATCTATCCGGAGCAGTATGTTCAAGTGATTGAAGGAGAGGCGGATGTGGGGGCGGCTTTTGCGCAAGAATCCTTTTATTTCATTTTTTATACCGGTAATAACGTGGCCTGCCGTGAGCTTATGCTTGCTGCGGCCCAACGTCTTACGCCTTTAAGTCTGAATCTCGGCGGTAAGAATCCGTGTATTATCACGGCCAGTTGTAATTTTGACGCCGCTGCGGATCAAATAATTAAGGGCAAAATGATGAACATCGGTCAAAACTGCCAAGCGCCGGATTATCTCTTGGTGCACAGGCAGGCTAAAGATAACTTTTTGGATGTGCTTGCGGGAAAATTAAGGGAACGCTACGGTGTGGACCCGATTAACGACCCGAACTATCCTCCCATTGTCAGCGACTTACATTTCCGCCGTCTAC
>CAYFRY010000070.1:3808-6899 GCA_964345665.1 uncultured Oscillospiraceae bacterium | reverse complement strand
CTCCAGATCAGCAAGGCAAACATAAGGGAAATTAATATGGATTTTTATTACTCCGGCCTCGTGAGCGCGCTGAATCAGACGTGAAACTTTAGAACGAGAAAAAAAGAGTCTATCCGCAATTTCATCTTGTGAAAGCTTTTGATTGTAATAGTAATCCGCTACGGTTGCCAATAAGAGCTGTTCTTCGTCATCCATGTTTCTGCCCTCGATTATATTCGTGTTTATTGTTTATAAAAATTGTATATGATTATAAGTCATACATCTTTCAATTTCTCATTAATCCTATTCAGCACCCTCCACTTATCCTGACTCCAAAACGGAGCAATTAAATTCCTTCTGTATCCATCGCCGGTTACGCGATGTACCACCATAGACTCGGGTAAGAGTCGAATGGCGGAGGCCACAGTTTCGCAGTATTCCTCCAAACTCGGCAATTCAAATTTCCCGGCCAAATAGTGCTCTGCCAAATCCGTACCCTTTAAGACATGTAAGAGCTGTAGCTTGATGCCATTTGACGGTGAGGCGGCGACATAAGCGACGCTGTCCAAGATCATCTTGCGTGTTTCTCCCGGTAGACCGATAATCAAATGCGTAATGATTTGCTCAATACCTATTGCGGTCAAATCGGAAACGGCTTTGTCGTAGACATCCAAAGTATAGCCTCGTCTGATATACTCGGCACTTGCCGGATGAATGGTCTGTAAACCGAGTTCGACCCAAATCGGCTTGACCGACTGTAAATCGGCCAATAAAGCCAAGACCTTTTCTCCCAAACAATCCGGGCGTGTGGCAATCGATAAGGCAACGATATTCGGATGATATAAGGCCTCTCTAAACTTGGTTTCCAGAATATCAACACTTGCATAAGTCGATGTAAACGCCTGAAAATAAGCGATGAATTTCTTAGGCGCAGCACCGATGCCGCTTTTCATTTTTTTAGCAGATTGAGCTTTTCCTCTTTCAATCTGTTCCGTAATACTCCATTCGGGATTCCCGGAGAAATCCCCGGAACCGCGAGCAGAACAAAAAATACAGCCACGTGTCCCCAATGAGCCATCGCGTGTGGGACAAGTAAAGCCACCATCCAGTGATATTTTATAAACCTTCTCACCAAAACGGTCTTTTAGATATTTATTCACAGAATAATAATTCATATTCTATTTTATATCAGTAAAAAAGTACTTTTGGCAAAACCCACCCCTTTATGTCGTATAATAAAATGAATTCACAGATAATTATTCATTGCTCATGAATTAGGCTTGCGCCTTCCGGGAGGTATTAAGATGAAAAAACGATTTTTTCTTTTTATGATGGCTTTGACATTAATGCTTTTGCCTTTGTGCGGCTGTTTTAAAACACGACCCACCCAACGTGAAACCATGTCACCAAGCACGGCCTCCTCCGGAAAAGTAACAAGTTCTACCGCTAAAACAACAGAGCCGTCTGATAAAAAATCAATCAAGGGTAGTAAAGAAACGAATACGGACGAAGCGGATGCGATAAAAGCGGCCAACGCCAAAGCAGAACAAGCCTACATGGATTTTCTTAACGGAAAAACGAAATTGAGTACCCATCCCTCTTTTAGTGATGATGACGCAGATGGCAATTACGACGGTCTCATTCACGGCACTTACAGTTATGATGACTTGAAAGCGACCATCAGTGAATTTGAGGGAAGCAAGCTGAATGCTTTCTACGGTTTTCTTGACTGTGGCAACGACGGAATCCATCAGATGGTCTTGCGCTTTGAAAGTGTTACAGAAAGTTTTTTGAACTGGGTCGGCATTATTAATCTCGGGCCATCCGGACTGGAACTTAACTATGCTTATGAAGACGGTGGCAGAATTTTTTCCGAACTCTATACTTCAGGATATTTATTAATTGAGGGAGCGATGGGTGCAGGCGCCTACCACAGCAGACTCCTTTCCTTTGATAAATCAGGCAGGGCTTCCGAAGTGTTTACCCAAAATTACTATAATGGAAGTTTTGCTTCGATGGTTTTATATGACTTTGATATAAAAAATAATGTTGAGACTCTTCAGAAACTATTCGCGGAAATTGCAGAAAGCTCCATCATGGATATTCGGGTGTTTATGAAAGCCGGTTTCTTCGCAATTACGGTAGATAATTGGAGTCCGGATGCCCAAGTCAAGGCGTCTGAAGAGGCCATCATCGAGGAGCTGGTCAAGCAAGGTGTCAAGCAGCTTTCAGCCGAGGAAATGGATAAACTGAGTTCTCTGGAGGCTTATCGTACAGAAGAAGTGGTTTTATTGCCTTGGGGAGAACAGATAAGTCCCAACGATATACAGACCCCTTCGGACGAGAACATCAGTACAGAAGTCTATGTAGACTATGCTCGGGCGAGCACGTTGCCGGGCGGCATTGCTTATCAGGAATTCATTGGAGATTCTTCAGAGATTCAAGTTCAATTGGTCATCTCCTGTGACTCAGGCATCACAAACGTATCTGTCATGGAACTCTATTTAACGGACTATACTCAGGCAGGAGAAATGGTCTTTGATGCGTATGAAGTATTCAGACTCGATACATTGAGTCCGAATGAACCGTTCCTTTTGGCCACGGCCTTTCCGGGGGACTACGCCTATCATGGTCTTTCTTACACGGATGCCAAGGGTCAAGACCATACGCGTGTCATCTTAATGAGTGGCATGGACGGCAGCGTTTATTTCTCCGATGCCATTTTTAATTAACTAAACCGGGAGAATCAGAAATAAACTATTAGCCATCGCCTAGACTGCACTCGTATTTTTTCTACTCACTAAGCGCTTAATCAACATAGGTGTAATTAAACTTGTCAAGACAACACCCATGACAATTTGTGCCACAGAAGCGGAAACATAGACATGCAAGGCAGGGTGAGCGGCGACGATAATCGGAGGAACGCCGGCACTCATGCCGGCTATTGAGCTCATAGCTAAACTAGTTACCCCATCCGACTTGAGCACTTTCCTCTCAAAAGCAAATAGAATGGATACCATAAGGTTTAGTTAATCTATTCAAAACCCTTAAATCTTTAAAAAGGGATTGTCTCAGGCAGCAAAAAAATCAGGAAGAATAGCAGCAGAAGGTC
>CAYFRY010000070.1:2961-3798 GCA_964345665.1 uncultured Oscillospiraceae bacterium | reverse complement strand
GGCATAAGTATAGCGATACCCGGAGCGAAAAAGTCTTTAAACGTCTTGTCTAAGGCCCCTAAAAGAGCGCCCAAAGCAAGAGGCACTAATGTAGACAAAATCGGGGTCCAATCGATGCTTGAAGTCTGAGCGACACTGAAAATCAATAGGGGATACGACGGAATACAAACCAAGCCCATAAGACAGAACGCTTTCTTGTCATCTTCTTCTCCGTAATCGCTGATCAGAGACAGGTAGAGACCGGGGTTGGTAGAACATAAGGCAGCTACAAGAGCAAGAGCGCTAATGCCAAGCACGCCTTCATTACCGAAAAACCTCACAAACAAATAAACTGAAACCATACAAATAATCGTCTTAACTAGAATCAGTACACCCTGTTTTTTCAAGACAGAAAGGATGGCACGAAAATTCAAGCTTAGACCGGAGAAAAACAGTGCCGCACCAATAACATATCCTTAGAATCCATGTCTGGACTCTTCTTTTGAATCAATGAAGTCATCTTCCTCATCAATGTCACCGGTCCGTAAAGTAATCGTGTAAATGTAATCGGTCTCCAAATCGAATATTTCTTCTATTCGGTCTTCAAAGCTTACCCTTAGAAGCTCGTATATACCGTCATCTCCGAACATGTCCTTCTCTCCGAACCAAGAACCGTAACCGTATGCCGTTTTAATTCGGTACTGTCCTGCAGGTAAGTCGATTGAGATTTCATCACCCGCATTGATAAAGACACAGGACACAAGATCACCATCGACCGTATACACCTTGGCATACATGCTGCTGCCGTCATCTGTAGGCGGTTTGATTGTAAGGACACAGTCCTCACCCCAGTATGAA
>CAYFRY010000070.1:1413-2951 GCA_964345665.1 uncultured Oscillospiraceae bacterium | reverse complement strand
GTATGAATCGTTACGATAGGTCTCACCTGTATCAGGCATAGAGACAGTCGCTTCTTCGGCTAAATCGGCCGAATCCTTAAAACTACCCAAAGCACTGAAACTTTTGTAAGCTTCATAACGCTCACCGGCATCCAGCTTTTCTTTGGCGGCCAGATACAGATTCATGTTCTTGCATTCTTCAATGAGAATATCTCTATCCTCAAAGCTATTTAAGTCAAGGGTGAGCAGCAACTCTTTCGCGCTATCGTATTCACCTTTCTCCATGAGCTCCTTAGCTTTTACATAGCTGAGCTGTGCGGTACAATCCTGCGCTAGGTTCTTAGCATCCTTATAATCCCCAACACTGATAAATAAAGGCTCGGCTTGCGCATAATCTCCCGATTGATAAAAGCTGAGTGCACTTTCATAGTCCAGTGCCTTTTGACAGTCCCCCGCCAGTTTAGTGGAATCTTTAAAATTGCCCAAATTTTGAAAGATGCTTTTAGCTTCGCTGTATTTTTTATCTTTCATGGCCTTGACGGCTTTATCATATTCTATGCCTTTTCCTGCAATGGCCAATTGTTCGGGGGCATCACTGAAATCCTCCAGTGAGAGAAAAATCTGCTCGGCTTGTTTGTAGTTTCCAGCCTCCAATTGCGCTATGCCTTCATCATACTTATTCTGCTTGTTTTTATGAATGCTGTACGGAATCAAAATAGCGGCAATCAGAACGAGAAGCGCTACCCCTCCCCCGACAAAGAAGAGAATTTTTTTACGTTTATTCTTCGGCGAAGCGTGCTGTACATTCGGATTGATTTTCGGATTCGCATGAGCATGCGCATTCGCATCCGAAGCAGAAAGCTCTCGCCAGGCAATCTCTGTACCTTCCGTCTTAGTCTGGGGCTCTACGAAAACATAAGGAGCCTGCTCTGCCGGCTGTACCGGGACCTCTGTCTTTACATTTTCCACAGCTTCCTGTTTACTTCCACAAAAAGGACAAAACTGAGCATCTTCGGGGCGCATCATCCCACATTTTTGACATGTCATTTCGATTACCTCCTCATATTCCATTATCTTCACATTAGACTAGATATTAATGAGACCAGTAGAGCAAGGGCAAAAAGCGAAGCAAGGGCGAAGAGCACAAGCATAACTATTCGCATCCACTTGGGATAAGCTTTCCTCATCATAAGCAAAGCACTAATCGAAAAAGCTGAAACAAACAGACCCGGTATAAGAGTAGCCAACATTTCGGTCTGAAAGCGCTCTCCGAGAAGAACAAATGCAATAGGCAAGAGGACTAAGAAAAGCCCCACCAGTAAGGTGACGATTGCTGCCACTTTGTCAAATCTATTATAGGTCTTTTCCGGTGAATACGTATAGTTCCGAGCTAAAGATTCGGAACCTGTTCTTTCCCAGGCTCCTTGAATAGAAAACCAGGTAATGACCGGGTTGAGAGCACCCGTAACCGCACCGATAAGCAAGGGGATATATTGCCGTGCACCCTGCATCACCGCATTCAAGGAATTCTGAAACTGGCCGGCCAACGCAATCGAAGT
>CAYFRY010000070.1:0-1313 GCA_964345665.1 uncultured Oscillospiraceae bacterium | reverse complement strand
GTGTAAAGCGCCGTTCTACGGATGACGTCTCCCTCCTCTTGTTCAGCAGATACCGGAGTACCCGTACTCACCGATGCATAGTTGAAGGCTTCATTTCTTCGATTCTTGAAAAAGTTTGAAAAAAAGAGCGTTCCGCCTGCGACTGCCAGTACTTCCAAAACAGTTTCCAGAATCAGCATAGGAGGTAGGGCATAAGAAAGTTTCGCTTCCATCTTAAAGTACATTCTGCCCATGGACAACATTTCCCCAAAAGAATAGTTCATGAAACTGAAAGCAAGGGCCAAAACAAAACTGCCTGCAGCGAAGGCCTTGTATTTAGTTTCCTTTTGGATAAGTAGGTACATGCCCGTAGCGAGATCTGCCACCCTCCGACAATTCCGACGGGATCAAAATGCCACAATTGTCATAATATTGAACCGTTCTAACCGTTACGTCACAAAGTTTAGCCATTTCTCCTGTCGTGTATATTGACATAGCTATTCACCTCCTTCACGCCAAGATTAGCGGATGACGTTACGTAACAAGCAAGACCTGACGCAAGAGGATTTTTCATTTCGTCCGATTTTCTTTACTTCTTCCCATCGGGTACGTTCTTTAAAACATATTTACTTAACCAATAGCCTAATGTGGCCAAGATAAGTCCGAAGCTTACAAAGGAGATCAGGGCAATTAAATAGACATTCCCTCCAATTTTATCAAACCAGCCACTCCAAATAAGCGTAGGATAAGCCGTGACCAACATACAAAACGTATGGATCACAATTTTTTCTTGACACTCCAAACGTCATAATCATACAAGGCAGAAAAACCGGCCAAGGAAGCACCAATAACCATTCCGGCAATCATGGATTTTCTGGATTCCGCCTCCATGTTCGTCCCGCCGAATACGAGCCCTACAACTAAAAAAACTAATACAATAGACGCCCTCAGGATAATCTGTAAGATTAACTTACGCATTAAAATCATTGCCTCAACTCTCATAAAAACTAATGGCCAAGTATTAATTAGCTCAACCAAAATACCCTATCTGCTTTCTTGAGGATAGATAAATTCTCAAAATACCTTTCTTCCAAAGGAATCCATTCCGCGAAGAACCTTTCAGCCAAGTCAGGAGTATTTCGTTTTAGGATACGCTCTTTTTGATCTTCTGCGCTGATGTCCAAAAAAACCGTAAAATCATAATAATCCCGGAGTTTCGGATGCATCGAATAGACCCCTTCAATAATGTTGAAGGACTTGTAGGGCATGACGGTCGGCTCCTCCAAGCGTCCGATTCGGCAATTGTAGCGCATGTAGTGGACCGGTTTTTTTTG
>CAYFRY010000069.1:0-6949 GCA_964345665.1 uncultured Oscillospiraceae bacterium | reverse complement strand
AATGAAGGAAATCAGCCCCGGGGTTTATTTTTGCCACATTGATGAAGCGGAAGAAGGCCAATGCTATAAGTATGCCGTTGAGGACGTTTTCGGTCAGCTTGTTCACCGCGCGGACTCCTATGCTCGGCGGGCCGAGCTTCGCCCTCGTACGGCCTCTCTTTTGACTGCTCCGGATGACTATCCGTGGAACGATGCGGATTTTTTGAAAAATCGCCCCTTGCATCGTGAACCACAGCCAATCAATATTTATGAGCTGCATCTTGGATCATGGCGACGTCATGAAGAGGGCAGCTTTTTGGATTTTGATGAGTTGGCGGATGAGCTGATTCCCTATCTTTTGGAAATGAATTATACGCATGTGGAATTTTTGCCTGTTCAGGAACACCCGCTGGATGCCTCCTGGGGTTATCAGGTGACCGGTTATTTTGCCGTGACGGCGCGTTACGGTACGCCTGAACAGTTCAAAAATTTAATCAATCGCCTGCATCAGGCAGGGCTTTATGTCATCTTAGACTGGGTGCCGGCACATTTTCCGAAAGATGATTATGCACTTGCGCGCTTCAACGGAGAGCCATTATACGAGTATGCCGATACGGAGTTTGGTGAGCGAAAAGTCTGGGGGACCTTGGTTTTTGACTACAAACGTCCCGAGGTTTGTTCTTTCCTGCTTTCGAATGCGTTTTATTGGATTGAGGAATTTCACGTGGACGGCCTGCGTTTTGATGCCGTTTCCAGCATTTTGTATCGTGACTACGATCATGCTTACTACGATAGGCTTTTGGAAGGTGAGTACATTAATAAGGAGGCTTCCGACTTTATTCGCTTGGTTAACTCCAAAATCTCCGAGATGTATCCTCAGGTGCTGACCATGGCCGAGGAATCCTCCGACTTCCCCGGCGTGACCCGAGCGGTTGAAGAGGGTGGGCTGGGCTTCAGTCACAAATGGAACATGGGTTGGATGCATGACACATTGGATTACTTTAAGGCGGATTATGTCCATCGCCCTTATCAACATAACAGAATGACTTTTTCCATGACCTATGCGTTTAACGAGAGACATCTTTTGCCCTTCTCACACGATGAAGTCGTTCATGGAAAAAGATCGCTCATCGATAAAATGGCCGGCGACTATTGGCGTAAGTTCGCCAGTTTCCGCGCTCTCATGGCTTATCAGATGACGCATCCGGGAGCCAAACTTTCATTTATGGGCAATGAGTTGGCTCAGTTTACCGAATGGCATTACTACGAAGGTCTGGACTGGTATCTGCTCGATTACGAGATGCATCGCAAATTCAAACACTATGTCTCCCTCCTCAATCGGCTTTATAAAGATAATCCTGTTTTATGGGCCAATGATGAGGATTGGAGCGGTTTCGCCTGGGTGGATGCGGATGACGCTGAAAATTCGGTCTTCTCCTACATTCGCAGTGCGGAAGGTGAGGCGCCGTGGTTGATTATTCTGAATTTACTGCCCAGTCCGATTGAGGACTTTGAAATAGGGGTTCCCTACAGCGGGTGCTACGAGATTGTTCTGAACAGTGATAAGGGAGACTTCGGAGGCAGTGACTATCCGCTCTATCCGGACACCTACGATATTAAGGTTTTGAAAACTATCGGCAGAGCTTCCGATGAGCTGGCCGATACCTTGGCTTTCCGACTGACCCCACTGTCTTGCCTTATTCTTAAATACATCGGATGAGAATTGTCATAATTTACAAAAAAATAAAATACTTTTGCTTGCCTATTGTCCATTCTATGGACATTAATGGTAAGATGTATGTAATCGGCAAAGTATTTTGTTGATAAATAGTAAGATATCAATAGGAGGGATTCTCTTGAAAAAAGACATGATAGCCATGATCCTGGCAGGCGGACAAGGCTCGAGATTGGGTGCACTGACCTACACCGTAGCCAAACCGGCAGTTCCTTTCGGCAGTCGTTATCGTATCATTGACTTTCCCCTAAGCAATTGCATTAATTCAGGCATAGACACGGTGGGTGTATTAACGCAGTATCAGCCCCTGGCACTCAACACTTACGTCGGTAACGGTAATCCGTGGGATCTGGACAGAAGTAACGGCGGTGCCTTTATTCTTCCCCCATACCAGCAAGTCTCCGGAAGTGACTGGTATAAAAACACAGCCAATGCTATCTATCAGAACATTCAGTTTATTGACAGTTTCAATCCTAAATATGTGCTCATTCTTTCCGGTGACCATATTTACAAAATGAACTATAACACAATGCTGACGGCGCATATCAAGACAGGCGCGGCAGCTACAATCGCTGTTTATGAAGTGCCTTGGGACGAAGCTTCACGTTTCGGCATTATGAATACCGACGCTGAAGGTCAGATTGTCGAATTTGAGGAAAAACCTGCAGAGCCTAAGTCCAACCTCGCTTCCATGGGTATTTATATTTTCAGTTACGATGTTTTGCGTCCCGCACTGATTGAAGACGAGCAGGATGAAAACTCTTCACATGACTTCGGTAAGAACATCATTCCCAAACTTTTGAATTCCGGCCACAAATTGATGAGCTACACTTTCTCCGGTTACTGGAAAGATGTAGGGACTATCTCTTCCTTGTGGGAATCCAATATGGATATTTTGGATAGCCCGGATGAAATCGACTTCCGCGATGCTTCTTGGCGTATCTATAGCCGTAACCCCGTCAAACCCGCACACTATATTGCTGCAGGCTCAAGTGTTAAAAACTCTTGTATGACGGACGGTTGTGTTGTCTATGGCTCGGTGGAACATTCCGTTCTCTCTCACAGTGTCCGTATCGAAGAAGGTGCTGTGGTGAAGGATTCTGTCTTGATGCCCGGTGTGCATGTTAAAGCCGGTGCGGTTGTTGAAAAGAGCATTATCGGCATGAATACAGTAATCGGTGAGAACGCCAAAATCGGCGGCTCGGACGGTAAAGGGACTCCGTACTACAACAATAAAATCTGCTCCAACAACATCAGCTTGATTGACGGTGGTTTGCAGATTAGAGAAGGCGCAGTAGTCCCGGGTAACTGCATGGTGACCTACAACGAAGAGCTGGGCTACGACGATATCATCGAAACGCGTATTCAGCAGTTGGCGATGTAAGGAGGAGCTAGAAAATGATTAAAGATGTCGCTGGTCTCATCATTGCTGATGACCGAAATATTCAACTAGGTGAACTCTCCAAGCCAAGAGCACTTTCTGCAATGCCCTATGCCGGCCGTTACCGCATTATTGACTTCATGCTTTCCAACATGGTCAACTCCGGTATCCGTACGGTCGGTGTATCTACTTTTAATAAATATAAATCCCTAATGGACCACTTGGGATCGGGTGATGCTTGGGACCTTGATCGCAAGAGTCAAGGTCTGTATTTCCTGACACCCGGTCTCTTTTATGACTATTTGGGCATGAGTGACGATTTGGTAGGTATGGTTGAATTCTACCGCGAGTTGAAACAAAAGTATGTTATCGTCGCGGGAAGCAACTTCGTTATGTCCACTACATTTGTTCAGCTTATGCAGTATCACGTTGAGAAAAAGGCGGATATTACCTTTGTTTACAATCGTGATAGTGCTAAAGAGGGTGAAGCCGGTTGTATCCTTGATATGACACGTTCTGGTAAAGTTAAAACCGTCTACGAGAATCCGATGAGTCCGGTTTCCAACAGAGGGTTAATCAACTTGATGATTATGGAGCGTGAGTTGTTTGTAAATATCTTGGGTGAAGCAGTGGCCAGAAATGAGAAGACTTGGAATTTCGCCAATTTCGCCAGACTCTGTGATCGCTTCAATGTCTATGCGATGGAGTACAAAGGACTTGTCCTTCGTATTAATTCCATTCAAGAATACTTTGATGCCACTATGGCTCTTCTTGATCAGAAAAAGAATCAGGAACTGTTCTGGTCCGGGGAGCCCGTCTATACCAAGGTTAAAGACGAGGCACCCAGCTTCTACAGTGATGGCTGTATTGTTGAAAACTGCATTATTTCAGACGGTTGTACGATTCAGGGTTCAGTCAGTAATTCGATGCTTTTCCGTGGTGTTACCGTAAGTGGCCAAGCGAAGCTGAAGAATTGTATCATTTTGCAAGATACTTATATTTCTGAAGCTTGTGAACTGGAAAATGTCATCATCGACAAGGATTGCATTATTCGTCCCGGTACAAGGCTGATCGGACAAGAAGGCTATCCTGTCGTCATTGGGAAGGGGGCTGTGGTATGAGTCAATTGAAAGTGCTGATGATCTCGTCTGAGGTCGCGCCTTTCGCTAAAGTCGGCGGACTTGCCGACGTAGTCGGTGTCCTGCCGAATTATCTTGCCGGTATGGGGGTGGATGCGAGAGTCATCATGCCTCTCTACAAACGCATCAAGGATAAGTATTCCGATCGTTTGGAATTCGTACGTTGGTCCATGCTTAAGATGGGTTGGAGATCCATGTACAGTGGTCTGCTCAAGATGGAAATGAACGGGGTAACCTATTATTTCATCGATAATGAGTACTACTTTAACTACGATTCCATTTACTTGGATTATAGCTTTGATATTGAGCGTTTCTGCTTCTTCCAGAGGGCAGTCCTTGAGGCGATGGGCGATCCTATGGGCTTTGAGCCGGACATCCTCCACTGTCACGATTGGCAGGCCGGTATGGTGCCGGTACTCTTGGATGCACACTATCATCCGTCGGGTTACCATACGCACGTTAAATGTGTCTACACGATTCATAACTTGAAATATCAAGGTATCCACGGGGTAGAACGTATAGCGGATTTGATGGATTTACCCGCCAGCTATTTGACGGAATACGGTGTGCTGAAAGACGGTGTGCCTAACTTTATGAAGGCCGGCATTGTATACAGCCATGCGGTAACGACCGTATCGCCGACCTATGCCAATGAAATCATGACGGATTTTTATGGCGAAGGTCTGGACGGTATTCTGAGAAATTACGCTTATAAACTGCGTGGTATTCTCAATGGTATCGACTTGGTGGCATACAATCCCAAGACGGATAAGTATATTGCCCAAAACTATGACGTTGAAAGCTGGGAGACGGGTAAAGCTGCTTGTAAGCTGGCTTTACAAGAAGAGATGAGTCTTTCTTGTCCGCGCGAGTGGCCGCTCATTGGCATGATAACGCGTGTCGTGGACCAAAAGGGCTTGGATTTACTGCTTCGTATTCTTGATGAGCTCTTGGACAACAACACTTCAATGGTCGTTTTGGGTACGGGTGATCCGTTCTATGAAAATGCATTGAAAGATGTGGCCATCCGCAGAGGAGATCGTTTCAGAGCTTACATTACTTTTGACAATGCCTTGGCTCACAGAATTTATGCGGGTTCGGACATGTTCATGATGCCCTCGCTCTTTGAGCCTTGCGGCCTTTCACAGATGATTTCCATGCGTTATGGTACGGTTCCTATTGTCCGTGAAACCGGCGGCTTGAAAGATACGGTCTTCCCGTATAATCAGTTTACCGGAACGGGTAACGGTTTCTCTTTCAGTAACATCAATGCGCACGAGTGTCTCTTCACTACAAAATATGCCTGCCATGTTTACAATAACAGCAGGGAGGCATGGAAGGGCCTGGTTGAAAGCGGCATGAACGGAGACTTCAGTTGGGATCGTTCCGCTGACAGCTATCTGGATGTTTACGCTTCTGTTTTGGAACGGCCGAAATCGGATTTTCTCCCTGAGCCGGCTCCCGTAGAAGAGCCTGTGGTCGAGGAGTCTGCTCCCGCTGAGGAGGCAGTTCCTAAGGCGGAAAAAGCGAAGGCTGCTGAGGAAAAGAAAAAATAAAAGTGCTAAGTTGCCTAAGTGATTTCGTTTAGTCACCTTTGAGTCGCCGGCCATGAGCCGGCGACTTTTTAGTAGTACCCGAAGAGGCCAAACACCATGCGAACCGCGCAGCGCCGAACTTCACACGACTCCAAAATTCCTATAAATCACTCACAAAACACGTGCGAGTTAGCTCTACGCTGTAATTTAAAAAGAAATTGTCTATAATACGATGTAATAATTTGACTGGAGTGGTCCACTTATCATGAACATCAAGCATAATACGCGTGAGCTTAACTACAGAAACCCCTTCGGAGCACAGCCAACGGATTCTTACATAAATTTATATATCGACATTGAAAACGGTGAGGAGGGTGTAGACTTCGTACTCCTTCACTATGCATACGGCTTAAACTCTTTTTCTGCGGGACGAGTGATGATGAGAGCGGTCTCTAAGGAGAAGACGGCACCGCCTTATGAACAGGACATGCACGGCTATTTTGAACGTTATCACACCCACCTGCGAACGCCGGATGAGTCTTGTCTGCTTTTCTATTGGTTTGAAGTGCGCTTGAAAAATCACAGCAGCCTTTATGTATACACCGATCCGCATCGCCCCGGTATGGCGGCTTGGGGGAATAAAGCACCCAAATTCGGCGTGGAAGAGGAACGTTATCTTTTTCCTTTTCAGATCACCGTTTATGAGGCGGATTTCACAACCCCGGCTTGGTATGCGGGCCAAGTGATGTACCAGATTTTTCCGGATCGTTTCGCCAGACATAAAGATTTTTCGTTTATTAAAATGGTGCACGCCCACCCGGCCTCTGAGCGCATCTACCACGAAGAATGGACAGAAGACGTGGATATTAAAGGAAAACCCGAGACCGGCTATTTGGCCTGTGACTTTTTCGGCGGCAGCCTGAAGGGCATAACGGAAAACCTGGACCAGCTGAGTAAGTTGGGGGTGAAGGTGCTCTACCTCAACCCGATTTTCGCAGCCAGATCCAATCACCGTTACGATACGGCTGATTATATGCAAATCGACCCCGTTTTAGGAACGCTGGAAGACTTTGACGAGCTTATTGCCGAAACTAAAAAAAGAGGTATTTCCGTTATTCTTGACGGTGTCTTTAGCCATACCGGTGCCGACTCGGTCTACTTCAATAAATATGGTCGTTAC
>CAYFRY010000068.1:0-6965 GCA_964345665.1 uncultured Oscillospiraceae bacterium | reverse complement strand
GCGAACCGTCCCGGCAGTGGGTGGCGTCGCTTGGGGAGTTCTCACACTTTGAGCCGTAGGAGCCGGTCGTACCGGCCTTACTGCAGGAGAAGGCGATACCGGTCGGATGCCGGATGAAGCAACACTTTCATTCGTCCCGCTTCCCGGGTTTCCCTGATTTTTGGGACTCGGAATTTCCACGCGACGAATTTGAGGGGCTGCAGGCGTCTCTTGAGGAGAGGGTGGCAGTACCTTGTCAATGCTTGGGTTAACGGCAGTTTCGGTATTATTTACGAGAGCATGGGGGTCTCTTTTACGAATGCCGTTGGTTTTCTGTTCCGCTGCCTTATCTTCAGAAGAAGAGGCAGGTCTTGGTTTTTTCATGTATTTATCCTTTACAGGAGTAATCGGCGCCCCCTCTGCTGAGGGAGCGTAAATCCGTTTATCTAAAGTATTATAGTCGATTTTGAACGAAAGTAAAAATTCGACTCTGTTTTATAGGGGGGAAGAAAGAGGAACAAGGCTCTTACCAGCTTGCGCCACCGCCGCCGTGGGACCTTCCGCCGCCACCACCGCCACCGCTGCTCCGACTGCCGCCGCCGCTACTTCCGGAACTGATTTGTTCACTGCGCGTATAGGTATTGACGAGGGTGTCTTGTATAACATCGTAGTTGGGGATGGCTTGCGTTTTCATGTCAATAACACGCTTGGCTCCCTTGGGTTTACGGTAAATCACACTGGTTGAACCGAAGAAAATGCCGAAGGCAAGAGCGGCCGCGAGCAGAGCAATCAGAACGTCCATCACTTTAACACGCGGACGAGAATCCGCCAGCTTGTCCTCGATCTGGTATGCCAGCGTGTCCATGGCGACTTCGTATGCATAATTTTTCAAGCGGTTGCGTGCGACGACCTTTTCCGCAATTTTGGTCGCTTGTGCATCCGAAATCAGTTCCATGCCTTTTCCGGTGGTAGAAACCCAAACGGTTCGGTTGTCTATGTCAATGAGACCCAAAACACCGTCTTGACCGTAGCCGCCGTAATCAAAAATATCTTCGGCGTTCTGTTGGGCACTCTGGCCGGTATTAATGTCCATGATGACCAAGACGACATCGAGGCCATACTTTTGGGCAAGCGCTAAAGCCTTTTCGGAGAGCCTGCTTTGTTGTTCCGGACTTAAATAGTTCTGCGGATCAAGCAGAGCCGGGGCACCGCTCGGCGTATTCGCAATAATGGCCGTCGTGTTATTTTTCTTTGGCAAAAGATCCCTTGCCAAGGTAGGCTCCGGTGTAGGTGTCGGCGCTACGGTGCTTGTTGCTTCCGTAGTGGTCTCCTCGGTGAGCGTTGTCTCGGTGACAGGGGCCTGGCTTGTAGTCGTCGTTGTTGTGGTCGCCGTTTCGTAATCAATCATGGCCTGCCTGATGTTCGAGAGGAAAGTCGTGAAGGCTCCAGCATATTCAGCTTGTGAAAAGTCATTCTCATCAATCATGTACTGTGCGATTTCACCCGCGCTCTCATAGCTGAGAAAATTCGCGCCTTTACCGCTGGCGGTCAACCAGACCATACCTTCACCGAGGTCAATTAAGCAGAGAATGGCATCGCCGCTATAGCCGTCTTGGTTCAAGATATTCTGAGCGTTTTCATTGACGTCGGCGCCTGTGCCTTGAGTGATGATGGCCAAAATGAGATCAATTTTGTATTGCTCCCCTAAAGCGGCCGCTTGGACCGAGAGACTGATTTGATCTGCTTCTGACATGTATTGGTCATCGTCAATAAGCGCGGGACCGCCGCTGGGCGTCAACGCAATCGTATCGGGGAGCTCAACGGCTGCTGTACTTGCTTCCGCAGCCAACAACGGGCGACCGGGAACAGCGGTGCTGAAGAGGAAAGTGAGGGCTAACAGACAATAAAGAAAGCTTTTCGTCAGCTTTGTTTTCGAACTTACCATAGGAAAATACCTCCCAGCATAAGAAGAATAAAGACAAGGGCAGCCAAGATGAGTGCATCACGCAAGATGGCTCGGCGGTCTACCGGCAGCTCGCCGACAATTTCAGCCGTTTGTCCGTTCATCGCAAAGGTATAAATTTTACCGAGAAAGTTATAGGTTAACATCCAGGTCGGCAAGAGGGTGTAAAGCGGCTCGTGTAAGTTGACGTTCACTTCCTCACCTTTCTTCTGGAATGATTTGGGCAGTGATTCTTCAATTTTATCTAGGGTGTAGCCGTAAGCTTGCTTGGCTAAATCCGGCTTGACCGAATCCGCAGTTTTGTCATATTGATCCGCGAAATAGCCTGAAAGATAAGGCATGGCAAAAGGGCGCATTTCTTTCAGCGGATATTGTGAGATGGTGTTGAGGAGGTCAGGATCAATTTTACTGTAGGCACTGACCGAAGTATCGTCTAAAAACATACTTCCCTGGCGCAGGTGTTCATATTCCTTATATTCGGTGTAGCGCGTGTTCCCGACCCGCCAAGAGTTGCTGGTGGTACTCTCGCCGAGGTAATTGAATTGGGTATCCGCATCCGCGAACCAATAAGGAATATAGATTCCCGTCATTTTTTCAAGATGAGAGGGTTTGGTAAAATCCTTTGGCACATAACGTTTGGCCCCCACCCATTTCAGGAAGGCATCCTCAGCTTGTTGTTTAGAAACGGCAAAAGGAATCAACTGGTCCGGTTTGAAATCACCTGCCAAACGAGCGCTTATGACGACAGGATTATGGCAGTAATAACAAAAAGTAGCCGTTGTGGTCTCGTCGGTCATGACGGTTGCTCCACAGCTGTCACAATGATATCCGTTAAAATTATCCTGCTCCGCTCTGCCCTCGGCTTCCGCTTTCCGACGTTCGTCAATGGCTTGTTGATTGACGGCATCCTGTTCCAGCTTCGCATCCTGCTCGGCAAAATAAGCGATAATCTCTTGCTCGGAGTAAGAACTGAGGCAGTATTCACAACTGAAGGTCTGTTTTTCTGCACTAAAGGCGATGGGTGCGCCGCATGCAGGGCATTTATAGCTACTGGCCATGGTATCCTCCTTAAGGATAAACATCCCTGCCCACAGGCCTCTCGGCCATTGTGAAGGCAGGGATGAAATTCATCGGTTCATTACATCGTTTCTACCTAGAACGCGGTTCCGCATTCCGGACAGAATTTGGGTGTCGCTCCTTGAGGGGCAAAACCGCAGTTTTTACAAGTAGGCGGTGCCGCTACGGCACGCGGTGTGCCGCACTCGACGCAGAATTTACCGCCGACATTCTTATGTCCACAGTTGGAACAGAAGAATTGATCGGCCGAGGCGGGAGCGGGAGCCGCTTGTGCCTGGGCTTGTTGCTGTTGCGCCTGTTGCTGCTGATACGCTTGTTGTTGCATCTGCATTTGTTGGAAGTTGGTGGACGAGGCTTGGCCCATAAATCCGCCACCGGCGTTCATACCCATTCCGACACCCATCATGGCCACACCGGCACCGGCTTCGTTACTGCCAGCTGCTTCAATACCGCGGGCGATAGAGCCTTGTACATAGCCTTCACGAATGGTGGGATCCTGAAGCATGGCACCTTTATTGCGCATGCTGATGATGGCTTTGGATTCGTCATCATAGGAAATGCTCTGAATACCGACACTCTTGACTTGGAAACCACGGTCGTTTTCCCAGCTTTCATCCAAAATATCCGCCATGTACTTACTGAGCTCAACGGATCTGGAAGCCACTTGAGAAATACGAATACCGTCTACCGACATCTGGTTCATGGCGGCCTGTAAAGCGCCCACAAATTCAGCCAAATACTGTTCGTTAATATCGTTGATGTCTACTCTTTCCTGGTTTCGAGGTAAAGCCTGCTTGAAAAAGAGAATCGGATTGGTTACTTCAATAGAATAATTACCGAAAGCCCTCAGGAAGAGTTCCGCATTATAGAAGTTATCAAAATAGTTGACCGCATTGGCTGTTCCGAATTTGATGCCCTTAATTTCCTGCAGATTGATGAAATATACTTTTTGTTTTTGAGGCGTGCCGCCGCCGAATTTAAAGCGCTCCCAAGCATCTTTCAAAAACCCGCCGAACTGGCCGTTGCACAGGGACGGATGCGCGCTGTTGTCTACGCGGAAATAACCCTCATCCGCCGTATAGTCGACGATGCGACCACCGTCGGTCAGAATCATGAATTGCATCGGGTTGACATGGATCACGGAACCGTTACTGATGACATCTGCCGTGCCCTTGACATTGCGGTTGCGTTGATCGTCGTAGCGGACACGTACCCCACCGGTACAAACCGTGGTTTGTCCCATGTTATCGGCTTCGATAGCCTCTTGCCATTGTTCGGCTAAGGTACCGCCGACAGCATCCATCGCTACTCTAATTAATCCCATAGTTTAAGCCTCCTATTCGTGTCAAGTTCACTCCTTATTCTATACCAGAGGGAAGGAAAAGTGTAGTTCATCAAATTTTATCGCAGAGAACTTTTTTCGCCGAGGCGAAGATTTCCTCCTGAGACGCTTGTGCGGGACTTTTGGGCTCAAAATCGGACATATGCAACTTCATCTTACTGAAGGATTCATCCGAAATCGCATGTTCCATACGGCAGGCATCCTCAGCCGCGGTTTTTTCATCTACACCGATGGACATTAAAAACTGAGTCAGAAAAACATGACGCTCATAGATTTTCTCGGCGATGCTCATACCTTTTTCGGTCAGTTCGATGGTGCCGTCATTTTCTATCACCAAAAGCTTGGAATCTTCGAGCAGATGCACCGCACGGCTGATACTGGGCTTAGAGAAACTCATTTCTGTCGCCAGGTCGACCGAACGCACCCGCCCCAAACGCTTTTTCAGAATCAGAATATTTTCGAGATAGTTCTCACCGGATTCCTGTAATTTCATATCTATGCACCTCGAATAAAGCTATACTTGTCTATAATAACATAGTAAGTTAGATGCTTAACAAGAAATCCGGAGGAATCAATGGCGGAATTACATAAAAAAGAAGTCCTTCAAGAACGCGCCCTGGTGGTGGGTCTGAGTGGGGTCTACAAAAATGCGGATGAGGCACAGGCCAGCTTGGATGAACTCGGTGAATTGGTAGAGGCCGCAGGAGGCCTTTTAGTGCGTTCGCTCATGCAGATGCGTCAAACGCCGGAGGCTTCTACTTTCCTTGGCAAAGGAAAGCTGGAAGAAATCAAGGCATTGGCCGAAATGCACGACTGCAATTTATTAGTTGTAGATACGGAGTTGAAAGGAAGCCAGTTGCGAAACATCGCGGAATATACAGGTCTGAAGGTTCTTGATCGCAGCCTCTTAATTTTGGATATTTTTGCCAAACGGGCAATCTCGGCAGAAGGTAAACTTCAGGTGGAACTCGCTCAATTGCAACAACGCCTGAGCCGGCTGACAGGTATGGGCCAGGTTCTCTCGCGTTTGGGTGGAGGTATCGGCACACGAGGTCCGGGTGAGTCACAGCTTGAAAGTGACCGCCGCCATATCCGTAGACGAATTGAGCATTTACAAGAAGAATTAGCGACGGTGGAAAAACGTCGTTTGGCCGTGCGTAAGCGCAGAAGTCAGGACGGAGCCAAGGTGGTCTGTGTTGTAGGCTATACCAATGCGGGGAAATCTTCGCTTCTGAATCGCTTGTGTGATGCGGGCTTATGGGAAATGGATCAGGTCTTCGCGACTTTGGATCCGGCAGCTCGCCGTTTGGTCCTAGAAAACGGCGGTGAGATTGTTTTGATTGACACGGTCGGTTTTATTCGCCGTTTGCCGACTGCTCTGATTGAGGCCTTTAAGTCAAGCTTGGAAGTTGTGTTGTCGGCCGATTTACTGCTTCATGTCTCCGATATTTCAGACCCGGATGCGCGCGACAAAGAGGCGGTTGTACTGGGCATTTTGGAGGAGCTCGGAGCGGAGGAAATACCGTCCATGCATTTGCTCAACAAGATTGACCTGCTTCCGAATTCGGGCTTTGAGCTTTCCGCAACGGAGCGAGTGCCGGCGTTTTGGAGAAACGAGCGAGACGCCTCCGGATATTTAAAGGTTTTGCCGCTTTCCTTGAAGACGGGAGAAGGTCTACAAGACTTACGTATGGCCTTGCAAGAGTGGTTTGAGGCGCAAGACGAGCGCTACGAGATCGTCTTTCCTTATAGTGAGGCCCGCTTGGTTGCACAAATTTACCGAGACGGAAGAATTATGGAGCGTCGAGACGAAGAGGAAGGCATCTTTTTAAAATTTACCTTGCCTTCTGACTGTTCGGCCGGACTACGCGCGTTTTTAGCGAAAAGAGAGCGTTCGTTTTGCCAGCCAAGTGAGGCTTGATTTATAATGAACGTCGACTCGGAATGTCCGAACAGGGTTTTCGGGCTTCATAATTTTTATTATAAAGATTTAGAATTCTCACGGAGAAAAGAGCGATGAAATATTTCACATTATTGGGTGACGGTATGTCGGATTTACCCCTGGAAGAATTGGGCGGGCGCACGCCACTGGAACTTGCCGAAAAACCGGAAATGGACCGACTGGCGTCGATGGGTGAACAGGGCTTAGTACACAATGTACCGGAAGGCATGAGTCCCGGAAGTGATGTGGCCAATATGTCCGCTATGGGGGTTAACCCGCGTCCATACTATACCGGTCGTTCTCCTTTGGAGGCGGTCAGCATGGGTATAGAACTTAAAGCAACGGATATGGCCTTTCGAACCAACTTGGTTACCCTTTCGGAGGAAGAAATGCTGCTCGATTGTACGATGCTCGACTACTCTTCCGGTGAAATCAGCAGTGCAGAAGCGGCAGAGTTGATTGCTTTTCTCAATGAAAAAATGGACTGGGGTCCCCGTAAACTGTATGCCGGTAAAAGCTACCGACACTGCATGGTGTGGCCGGATGGGCCTTCCGACCTCAAGCTCACGCCGCCCCATGACATCTTCAATAAAAACATTGCCACTTATTTGCCTAAAGGAGAGGGTGCAGACGTATTATTGAGCTTGATGGAGGCCTCAAGA
>CAYFRY010000067.1:6676-6986 GCA_964345665.1 uncultured Oscillospiraceae bacterium | reverse complement strand
CCGACGTAGGTGGCGAGGTTGACCATGATAGGTCCCGGTGTACTCTCGCTGACGGCAATCATGTAGGTGAGCATTTCCTCGTCCAGCCAACCGTAAGACATGACCACATCACGAATTAGAGGAATAGCACCGTAGGCACCGCCGAAGGAAAAGCAACCGACTTGTAGAAAACCGAGAAATAGTTCGAGGTAAATCATTGGCCGGTCCCTCCTTTAGGTTCAGGAGCGCCCTGTGCCACAAAAATGACTAAGCTGACTGCCGCTGCGATCAACATGAGACTGATAGACGAAAAATTAAGGGCAAAAACATG
>CAYFRY010000067.1:5654-6666 GCA_964345665.1 uncultured Oscillospiraceae bacterium | reverse complement strand
ATCACCGCGACGGAACTAAGCATAATGGCTCTTGGCAGGGTCTTCTTTTTCATTTTTTTAATCATAGTAGTGGCTGCATTTAAAATCAAAAGGCCGACGGCCACCTTAATTCCTTTAAAGGCATGGGCAATGAGGGTTAATTCGAGGAAGTTATCCAAGAACATGGAGATCAGGTAAATGACGGCGAAAGAAGGGACAACCATACCGAGGGTGGCCACAAGCGCACCTATGAATCCGGCCTTTTTGTATCCTGTGTAGGTGGCACAGTTGATCGCGATAGGGCCGGGAGTCGATTCAGCGATGACGGTGACGTTCATCATCTCATCGTGTGTGATCCACTTTTTTCGCTCTACGCAGCTCTCTTCAATCATTGTATTAATGGCGTAGCCGCCACCGAAGGTGAAGAGTCCGATTTTGGCAAAGGTCAGAAACAAATCAAGTAGAATGTTCACGATTCCTTGTCCTCCTTTCTGTATTCACAGTTGCAGGCTTCACGAGCTTCTTCGCACGAAGACAGCTTGTCTTTCATTTTTGAAAATTCTCGGATAAGGAAATCAAGCGCTTCCTGTTGAGGGAAGTACTGGGTGTGATAGCCGTATTGTTTTCCGAAAACTAAATCCGCCTCTCGCATGATTTTCAGATGCTGAGAAATAGCGGATTCAGAGATTCCAAACCTTTTAGAAAGAGAACGCACACAATGCTTTCTTTCGAGCAGAGCTTGAAAAATATTTAAACGCATCGGTTCGCCCAGTGCTTTTAGAATAAGATTGAGATTCATTTTGCCACACCTTTAATTTAGTATCTACTTAATTAAAACATGAAAGTTTAATTAAGTAAATACTAAAATAGAAGGAGGCTTATCTATTAACTATGCCCAGGGATCTTCTGCTTTGGGCTTTCTAATATCGGACAAGATGGCCGGGAAGTCCCACAGGAACCATTGCTCGCCTTTTTGCCTCAGGGTAATTTGGCGAGGGCTGTCTGCGCCGCTGGTTCTGACTAAAAGTCTTGC
>CAYFRY010000067.1:0-5644 GCA_964345665.1 uncultured Oscillospiraceae bacterium | reverse complement strand
GGGTTGTCGTACGAGTACGGATTTTCTTCTATCTCTACGGTATACGGCTGATGAGGGGAGTAGTTGTTTTCGGGACTTGCGCCTTCAAAGTAGGCTTTCCCCAAATAGTCACCTTTTCCCATCATGCGATCGCGTATGAATTGCTTATCCATAGGGCTCATTTTTTGAGGGCCCTTGAGGGTGTCAATCATCTGGTAGCAGGCTTCGCGGTTGTCCGGCCAGGCGCAAAGCACCGCAAGTAACAAAGCGGCCACTCTAAAAGGGGAGTCAAATCCGACTTCGGGCATGGCTTTCAATTCGCTGTCTGTTTTGGGGTAGTTTAAGAATTGGAACTTCATGTGTGCCTCCTTTTGGTCTGAGCAATTTAAGCAAAGGCTGAGCTTTCCTATTAGTTTCATTCTATCATTTCTTCCTCTTATAATACGTTTTATAGTACGTTTGAATCAGTTGCATGATAAATGGTTCATGACGTGGTTGATATTGCTAGGCGATTTTTCAGTTTTTGTAATAGCTGATATTTTTTCGTGATCTTACATTAATTGAAAATAGTACAGAATGACCGAAATAAAAAATCAGGCTGCACATTCATTAAAAACGGCTAGAGTTGGCGAACCGGCACGGAAGTACGAATGCCTTGAACAACAAAAACACTTCACACTGCTCACAAATAACACGGCTTACAAATAACACGGTTCACATAAAAAGAAGAGGCATCACAAGTTCAAGTGATGCCCCTCTGTCGGTAGGACTTGAGTCGACTTAGCCTTCAAGAATTTTCATAAATTCTTCTCCGGTAATGGTTTCTTTGTCGAGTAGGTATTCGGACAATTCGTCCATCTTTTCACGGTTCTCAGTCAAGATTTTCTTTGCCTGCTTATAAGCCTCCGCCAAAATATCTCTAACTTCTATATCAACCTGGCGTGCGGTCTCGGGGGAGCATGTGGATTGTCCTGCCTCACCCAAGTAGCTATTTCCTCCCGCTTGTAAGGCCATCATTCCGAAATGTTAAGACATACCGTAGCGCGTCACCATATTTCGAGCAAGTTCCGTAGCTTTTTCAATGTCATTGGAAGCACCGGTTGTAATCATATTAAAGACGACGTCTTCTGCCGCTCTGCCACCGCACAGAACTTCCAATTTTTGGTAAGCGTCCTTCTTGCTAATCAGACTTTTTTCATCCTCTTCAACTTGCATGGTATAGCCTAAGGCCCCTGACGTTCTGGGAACGATAGTAATCTTTTGTACCGGAGCGGAGCCGGATTGTTTAGCGGCAACCAGGGCGTGGCCGATCTCATGATAAGCGACAATACGCTTTTCTTCTTCTGAAAGAATGGCATTTTTCTTTTCGGCACCGGCGATAATCGTTTCTACCGATTCTCCTAGGTCTTCGGTCGTTACCAGGTTTTTATCCAGTCGGACGGCCCTCAGCGCGGCTTCATTAACTATATTGGCCAGCTGTGCCCCGGAGGCACCGGCGGTCATGCGGGCTATCAAATTGACATCGATGTTTTCTTCCTTTTTTATCTTTTTAAGATGAACTTCTAAAATTGCTTCCCTGCCTTTTAAATCGGGCAGTTCAACTCTTACCTGACGGTCAAAACGTCCGGGACGGAGCAGTGCAGGATCCAAGACTTCAGGTCTGTTGGTTGCAGCTAAGATGATGACTCCCTTGTTTCCTTCAAAACCGTCCATCTCTGTTAAGAGCTGGTTCAAGGTTTGCTCTCGTTCATCGTTCGTGCTGAATTTTGAATCCCTTTTCTTACCGATGGTATCAATTTCATCGATAAAAACGATACAAGGAGCCTGTTTGTTCGCTTGCTCAAAAAGTTCTCTAACTTTGGCGGCGCCTCTACCCACAAACATTTCAACAAACTCGGAGCCGGAAATGGAGAAGAAGGGGACGTCCGCTTCACCGGCTACGGCTTTGGCCATTAAGGTCTTTCCGGTTCCGGGAGGCCCTACCAAAAGGACGCCCTTCGGACACTGCGCCCCTATCGCTTCATATTTTTTTGGATTATTGAGGTAGTCAATGATTTCCTGTAAAGATTCTTTGGCTTCTTCTTGGCCGGCTACATCTTCAAAAGTTTTCTTGTCCTGCTCCGGTTTGTAGACTTTAGCGACACTCTTTCCATGAATGTTCAGTCCGGAGGCCCCCATCCTGTTGGTCAGGTTTTTGTTGATTTGCCTGCCTATCAGGCTGAAAATCGCAATCGGCACAGCATACCTTACTAATAAAGAAACCAAAAGATTAGGTGTTTCCGGAATCTCGGCGGCATAATTAATTTCTTTTTCTTGTAAAAGCTTAGGTAAATCCGGGTTGTCAACGATACCGGTTTTGAAATAGCGTGTTTGGCCGTCCTCTTCTTTACTGTACATGATTTCGGTATTCGAAAACTGAACGCCTGTGACTTCATCGGCTTCTATTGCCTTCATAAAATCATAATAGGTCGTGGTTTGGACCTGATTCGATAAGATCATCGGCATTATGGCAAAGTTAAACAAAAACACGATTAGTAAAGTAATTCCATAATAATAGAGTAGTGTTTTCCTTATCTTATTTGGGCTTTTGGGGCCTTTGTCTTGCATGTGTTTCCTCCTATTAAAATTATTTCTATCTGAATGGATGAGAAATCGGTAAAAACAATATATCATCCAACAACGTGTTGTGTTATTATTATAAATAGAATGTTGTGTTCCATCAATAAACAAAGGAACAGATTTTGTCGGGTTGATGATTAGCTGATACATAAATAAGGAGATAGAGTATGGCAAGAAAACAACCGGAACTTACCGCCGAAACAAAACAGAATATGAAAGATGCTTATTGGGAGCTTTTTTCATCCGATTCCCCCGGAAAAATTACTGTAAAGATGATTACGGATAGAACCTGATATAATCGGGGCACCTTCTATGTCTATTTCTCGGATATAGAGGATTTACATAGTCAGATGGAAGATGAGCTTTTGCCTTCTGAGGAAAAATTCGAAAAGCTGAGAGAAGCGACTTTTTCAAAAAACAGTCGTGAAATTATAGAGATTTTTATGCAGAAAGAAAAGGAATCGGGAGAAAAGCTGAGTTTTCTATTAGGGCCGAACGGTAGCTTGAGTTTCCAAAACAAGCTTAAAAGCAAACTTAAAAAATTGGTTTTAAAACATGCGTCATTAAATTTAAAGGAGCCTGATGAAGTAGTGGACTATAAAGCAGAGATGCTATGCAGCATCTTTTATGAAACGATCCGTTACTGGTATGAGCGAGGGAACCGGCTTTTTTCCGGAGAAGAGATGCTCAGTCTTATGCTGAGAACTATTTTTCTCGGTCTTACCGAAAAGAAAAAATTATCTCAGAACGAACCTGAAGCGGCTGAAAACAGAGAAATCGCAAAAACTTTTTGATTTTTTCATTTCGACCCCGATTTTAGAAAAGCGGCTCCGTAATCTATAATTGCAAGAGAAAACAAAGCTGTAGTAAACGGTAGCTTTTCCGTGAGCGCCCTGGCTCCACAGCTGATTACGGTTTTGGGAATTATCGTTATCACTGCGATATGGGGACGATTTTTTTGTAGTTTTCTTTGTTCCTTTGGAGCCTTGCAGGATCTTTTGGCTATTCCTTTGAAAAAGTATCGACTCAAGCATTTTATTTTACCCAAATGGCTCGATCACGCACTGAAGTATTTGAAGTATGTCTTATTGCTGTTTATTGTGATTGGCGTCTGGATTTTCGCGCTGACGATAGATCCGTCTCTTAATCCTTGGGGGATATTCGGAATGCTGAGTTCCGGAAATCTCTCTCTTATAGCCAAAGCTATTCCGACGGTCGGCTTTGTGATACTGGTGGCGATTATGATAGCCTCCATGTTCATAGAACGGTTTTTCTGCCGCTATCTTTGCCCATTAGGTGCAATTTTTGCACTTGTTTCCGGAAAGCGCTTATACAAAATTCGTCTTAACAAGCATACTTGTGTCCACTGTAATCTTTGTACGAAAAAGTGTGCTATGGGTATAGACGTTGCGGAAGCAGATCAGGTGAGTTCCGGTGAATGTATCGACTGTATGCAATGTGTTTCTGCCTGTCCGCGTCAATGCTTGTGCACCGTGCCTACGCCTGCGGTGGCGGGAACGACGGCTGCTCTTGCCCTCTATGGTGTTGTCGCTGTCAGTAAAATTGCCGCGCCGGATACTTCGCTCTCGGCAACCTTCGCTTCGGAAGAAGGTCAGCGCGGGAACTATACCGATGGGGTGTATTTTGGCAAAGGTATGGGCTTCAGCGGGGAGATCGAAGTTCAGGTCAATGTAGTCAATGGCCGGATATCGGAAATTAAGGTGCTTTCTTATAAGGACGATGATGAGTTTTTCAATAAAGCCGCTTCCACAGTGATTCGTGCTATTCTGTCCAAGCAATCTGTCGAGGTCGATGCGGTCAGTGGTGCTACTTTTTCCGGTAACGGAATCCTAGAGGCGGTCACCCATGCGCTGCAGCTTGAATATAGGCCGGAGAAGCTAATCGCCGAGGCTTCCCAAGGCGATGGTAAGAAGAACGAGACGGAAAGTGAGGCAACGCTTGTGAGCCGAGAGTCGACTGAAAGCAGTACGGCTCCCATTGAAAACGAAACGGTTTCCGGTGAAAGCACACCTGAGCTTAGTGCGGCTGAATCAAGCGAGAGCGCCGAGTCCTCTTTAGCAGACGGCGTGTATCAAGGATCAGGTATGGGCTTACGCGGAAAAACAGAAGTCAGTGTTACGGTGAAGGATGGCCGAATCGTTGATATTACTGTAGATTCCTACGCGGATGATGATAAATATTTTAACAGGGCGAAAACGACGGTAATTGATTCTATTCTGGCTTCCCAGTCCGTAGAAGTGGATACAGTCAGTGGTGCGCCTTTCTCAAGTAACAGCATCATTGAAGCGGTTGCCGATGCGCTCGGGATTATTTTTTAGAAACGGATTGGGGGCGCTGGTGTTTGAGGTGCTTTGTTTTACGATGTTCAAGTAGCAAGCCCTTCACATATAATATTCTTATCCGCATAAAAGAGAGGAAAGAAACATGGAAAAAATCGCTTTTATTGGTGTAGGCATCATGGGTAAGAGCATGGTAAGAAACTTGCTGAAGGCAGGATACGAAGTGAATATCTTTGCACGACATCCGGAAAAAATATCTGATGTGGTGGCGGAGGGAGCCGTCCTACACGATACGATTGCCTCCTGTGTAAAGGCGGCAGAAGTCGTTATCACCATCGTCGGATTTCCGACAGATGTGGAAGAGGTCTACTTTAAAGAAGGTAATATTTTAGAAAGTGCGGTTGTAGGATCTATTTTGATTGATATGACGACTACAAGTCCTACACTGGCCGAGAGAATTTCCGCAGAAGGTACAAAAAGAGGATTAAAGGTTTTGGATGCTCCGGTCACTGGTGGCGACACAGGCGCTAAAAACGGAACTTTATCGATTTTGGTCGGTGGGGTGGAATCTGTCTATGAACAATGTTTGCCTATCTTTCAGGCTATGGGTACCACGATTACATACTTCGGTTCTGCCGGATGTGGACAGCATGCCAAATTGGCCAATCAGATTATGATCGCCGGTGCTTTGTCGGGTGTTTGTGAAGCCTTAACCTATGCCGAGAAGAAAGGGCTCGATCTGAGTA
>CAYFRY010000066.1:5934-7110 GCA_964345665.1 uncultured Oscillospiraceae bacterium | reverse complement strand
CTTGCACCTTCAGTTTTGATGGCGTCAATTACGGCCTGCTTGTAGGCGTCGCTGGCGGGGGCTTCGCCGGTCTCCTCGGCCTTAGCCAGTGCTGCGCACATTACCATGGCGGCATCGTAGGCGTTGGCTGCGAACATGTTCAGCGTATCTGTGCCGTAGGCTGCGGTATAGGCTTCCTCAAAGGCTTTTACAGCGTCGGTGGAGCCGGGTGCGTAAGCGGAGCAATAGAAGGTGCCCTCAAGCTCTTCGGCAGAGGCGTACTTCACAACGCCGTCCCAACCGTCGCCGCCCAAGAAAGGAACTTCAATACCGGCCGCTCTGGCCTGGCGAATAATTTGAATGTTGGTTTCGTAGTAATCAGGCGCATAGATAGCATCGGGAGCTGCTTGCTGAATTTTGGTGAGTTGCGCCTTAAAGTCCACATCTGTATCGGCATAAGTTTCCTGCGCTACAATCTCGATCCCTACTTCTGCAGCACGAGCGACGAAAGCGTCTGTTAAACCGACACAGTAGTCGTTACCGGCATCATAAATAATGGCTACTTTCTTATATCCAAGCTTTTCAGCGGCAAACTGTGCCATAAAGTCACCTTGGTAAGGATCAGTAAAGCAGGTGCGGAAGACGTTCGGACCGGCTTGGGTAATGGCCATGGCGGTACCGGAAGCGGTAATCATAGGCATATTGTCTTGAGCGGCACGCTGTGCAACCGCAATGGAAGGTGTAGAGGTGACATCACCGATAAGAGCAACGATACCGTCTTCAACCAATTTATCATATGCGTTGGTTGCCTCAGTCGTATCGCCTTTTTCATCATATTTAATGTAGTCAATCTTCTTACCGTTAATTCCTCCTTTGGCATTAATTTCTTCAAATGCCAAAGTAACTCCATTATCAACAGCAATACCGTAAACAGAATAGGGACCTGTTAGGGGAGCCAAACCACCGATTTTGATGGTTTCGCCATCCGCTGCCTGGCTTCCGGCTTCGGCGGTACCTGCTTTAGTTCCGGCGGAACTGTTTCCACAAGAGGCAAACAGACCAAGAGTCATAAGTGAGGCCAAAAGGCCGGCCAATAATCTTTTTTTCATTTCTTATCCTCCTTCGTTGTTTTAATCAGTTTTAGCAACGACAACTCAACTATCATAATCACTCATTGTTCTTATGTCTATTTTCTAA
>CAYFRY010000066.1:0-5924 GCA_964345665.1 uncultured Oscillospiraceae bacterium | reverse complement strand
CCCTCATTAGGGAAGGGAGTTTATAAACATTCTCTCTCTTAGGAGAGGGCTAGGGTGAGGGTTTAATAACAAAACTCTCCTCCAAATACATGAATTTTCCTCAAACTAATACTTTAGAATTAGTTAAAATTAATTAATAATTAAAAATGATTTTAAGCACTTTGCTTTAACTTAGTCTGTTCATTAAATGATTAATCGTTGCCCCGCAGCTGAAGATTGGGTTACAATCTCAAAGACAGAATGAGAATTTAATCAGTAGAGGTATAATATTGGAATTTTTTATACGTTTAATAAAAGGGGCTATTATCGGTATCGGTGCGATTTTGCCGGGTTTATCCGGCGGCGTCATGGCGGTTATCTTCGGTATTTATGATCCGCTATTAGCCTTTATGGCAGACATCAGAAAGAATTTTGTTAAAAATCTTAAATTCTTTTTTCCTATATTTGTTGGTTTGGGACTTGGTGTGGTCTTATTTTCATTATTTGTTAAGAAGGCTTTGGAAGGGCGTTATGAAACTATTTCTATCTGTCTTTTCATCGGTTTTGTAATTGGCACATTCCCGTCATTGAACAAAACGGCAGGAGAAAAAGGACGCAGCATAAAATCCTATATTGCTTTGGTTTCGGCTGCGGTTTTCCTTTTGTTTTTGATGTCACTGGGTGATACGACTTTACTCAATGTAACGCCTAATCTTCCAATTTGGTTCTTTTCCGGTATGGCCATCGGTTTCGGCTTTATTGTCCCCGGACTGAGCCCCTCGAATTTTCTTATCTATTTTGGGCTTTACGAAAAAATGGCAGATCGTATTTCTGCTTTAGACCTGGCTGTCATCCTGCCTTTAGGCTTCGGTGTTTTAGCATGTATACTTATCTTTTCAAAATTCATGAGCTTCTTATTAAAGAAGTACTATTCCGTGATGTACCATATTATTTTAGGTCTGGTTGTAGGATCAAGTTTAGCTATTTTCCCGAGTAAAATTATTCCGTCATTCAGCCCGAATGCGTTAGCAATAAGCGGTTGGGAATTCAGCAAGCTCTTGTTGCTTTGTATTTTGTCCCTAACGCTCGGTAGTATAGGCTCCTACTTGTTCAGCAAGTTGGAAGATAGATACGAGCGTCAGAGTTTATTTGAGTAATAGCTATGACGATTTGTCGTCATGTATAAGAAATGAGGTTAGATATGAAACGAAGTAGTGCTCTTCTCGCACATCTCTCAAGTATACCGGGGCCTTTCGGACATGGAACCATGGGGCCGGAAGCACTTGCTTTCGGTGAATTTCTTGTTGCGGCAGGATTTACTTATTGGCAGATTTTACCGCTGGGTCAACCGGCCATTGATTCACCTTATATGTGCTTATCTGCCTTTGCCGGTAACAGTCGTCTGATTGATCCCAGGCTGCTGGAGGAAGATGGTCTCTTGACGTCGGAAGAAGTACGGTCTTTTCATTATTCGGGCAATGAACACCGGGCTGATTTCGGATTTGTACATAAAAACAGTCGGGCATTTTTAGACTTGGCTTTCAAGCGCCTGTCGGCGGAACAAAATGCGGATATGCTTCGTTACGAGCAATCACAATTTTGGCTGAAGGATTATGCGTTGTTCATGGTCATACGCGAGCATTTCAATTATGAGGTTTGGTGGAATTGGAAAGATAAGGCACTTGCTGCACACGAAGCAGATGCACTGGAAGCTTTTGAAGCTGAGCATAAAACCGAAATTCAGAAACAAATCTTTATTCAGTGGATTTTTAACCGACAATGGACTAAGCTCAAAGGAGCCTTAAATTTGATGGGTTTAGGCATCTACGGAGATATGCCTTATTACGTCGGTCGTGACAGCGCCGATGTTTGGGCACATAAAGAGATGTTTTCCATAAATAAGAATTTCAAGCCGCGCGAGGTGGCAGGTGTTCCGCCTGATTATTTTTCAGAGGATGGTCAGCTCTGGGGCTTTCCGGTCTATGATTGGGATTATTTGAAAAAAACTGACTATGCCTGGTGGATTGATCGTATCAAATATGAACTCAATCGCTACGACCTGCTCCGCATTGACCATTTCAGAGGGCTTTCGGCTTATTGGTGTGTGCCCTACGGTGAGGAAACGGCTCGCATTGGTAAATGGCGTAAAGGCCCCGGAATGGATCTCTTCAGACAAGCTGCCGCCCGCTTGGGTGAATTGCCCATTATTGCGGAGGATTTAGGCGTCGTGGATGATGACCTTTTGGAATTGTTGGATGAGTCGGGATTCCCTCGCATGAAAGTACTTCAATTTTCGATGGATCCGGGTATCCGGTCCAATGACTTACCCCATGATTATCCGAGAAACTGCTGTGCGTATACGGGGACACACGATAACAATACGGTATTGGGATGGTTGTGGGAGGCCCCCGAAGATGTGCGCATGCACGCTTTGGCTTATTGTGCTTTCCCGGAAGGAGAAGACTGGGGCAGAGGTGGCGTAAACAGTGTGGCCTGCCATAGCTTCATTCGCACCGTCTGGTCCTCAACGGCTGTTCTGGCTGTTGCACCCTTACAAGATTTTCTGGGTTACGGAAGCGATGCGCGCATGAACATGCCCAGTACAGAAGCAGGTTGTTGGCAATTCCGTGTTACACAGGATCAATTAAACCAATTGGATGTTAAGAAACTATTTAAACTCAATGCTTTATATCAACGGAGCAAGAAATTTGAATTGCTTAAAAAGGATACGGTTTCCTCTATTTTAGTTGAGAATGAGCTTACTTAAGTCGGAGCTTGTGTGTATAATCAAGTACGGCAAAGAGAAAGCCGGACAATCGCGGCTGCCCAGTGAAAACAAGCAGATGAGGAAAGTCCGGGCTCCACAGGGCAAGGGTGCCGGGTAGTTCCCGGTGAAGGCGACTTTAAGGAAAGTGCAACAGAAATAAACCGCCGCGTAAGCGTGGTAAGGGTGGAAAGGTGAGGTAAGAGCTCACCGCTCCTGCGGTGACGCGGGAGGCTCTGTAAACCCCATCCGGAGCAACACCGTGGAGAGACAGGAGCGTGGCCCGCGCGTCTCGAGGAGGTGGCTGGATCCGGTCGGAGACGGCCGGACTAGATAAATGATTGTTCTCGACAGAACCCGGCTTATAGGCTTTCTCTTCGTCTTTTACCTATCTGTTAATTATTAATGATGATTTTATAAGGAGTTCGGTTCATGTCAGCTGAAAGTTATTTGTCTCTCGGTGTTTCGCCCACAAAGGATGAAGTAAAAGCAGCGGTGAAAGACCAAAGCAGGGGCGTTTTCCCCGGAGCCTTTTGTAAGCTGGTGGATGATATTGCGGGAGACTCTTCCTACTGTACTGCTATTCATGCGGATGGGGCGGGAACCAAATCATCTTTGGCTTATTTAATGTATCGTGAGACGGGTGACTTATCTTATTTTGCCGGCATAGCGCAAGATTCCTTAGTCATGAACACGGATGATCTGGCCTGTGTCGGTATCACCAACGACTTTTATCTTTCCAATACAATAGGCCGTAATGCTCATCGTGTAAGTGGAGACGCAATAGCTGAAGTGATCAAAGGTTACGACCGAATAATAAGTAAAATGCTTGAAAACGGTGTGCGAATCCATATGACGGGTGGGGAAACGGCTGAGGTCGGTGACTTGGTACAGACTTAAATTGTTGATTCGACTATTACCAGCCGTGTGGCGCGGGAAGACGTCATTTCATCGGCGAATATCAGGCCTGGCTTAAGTATTGTAGGCATTGCTTCTTTCGGTCAAACGACTTACGAGTCCGAGGAGAATTCCGGCATGGGTTCCAATGGATTGACGGCTGCCAGACATTTGCTTTTAAATCACGACTATTATGAAAAGTATCCTGAAACCTATTCTCCGACTATAGGGGAGGAAAAAGTTTACTGTGGACCATATCATGTTGATGAAATATTACCGGGTACGAATATGAAAGTAGGCGACGCGATTTTATCTCCTACCAGAACTTATCTTCCTGTACTGGATCTCATCTATAAACTGTATCGCAATCAAGTGGTCGCGGCTATTCATTGTACCGGCGGCGGTCAAGTGAAGTGCCGGGATTTCGGAAAAACCATTCGTTTTGTTAAAGATAATCTTTTTGCCATGCCACCGCTTTTTAAAGCTATTTACGAGGCCGGGAATATCCCTGCTAAAGAAATGTACCAGGTTTTTAACATGGGCCATCGTCTTGAGTTGTATGTCCCGGATGAATTGGTGCAGGCTATTATTGAAATTGCCGACGGTTTTAATTTGAAGGCACAAAAGATTGGTTATACCGAAGCTTCAAAAACAGAAATTAATGAGGTTTGCATTAAGTCTGAATTGGGTGAGTTTATCTATTGAATTCTTTTGTAGACAAAAAAATGTATCTCTTGTTTTGTATTAAACGACTTACCCTTACTATCGGTCTTTTTTTCTTGTTGTGCTTCTTGACATCGTGTACGGTATTTTCCGTCCAAATAGGTGAAGAGACCGAAATAATAACAGCACAGATAAGCAGAGAAGAAAGCGCCTTCGCTTCATCTACATGGTCCAACCCGGATGTTCGTGTTGTTGAAGTTTTTGTAAGTAAGGTCAGTGACGGTGATACGATTCGTGCGACCGTAGACGGAAAAAATCAACGTGTGCGTTTAATCGGCGTAGACTGTCCCGAGATTGCTCATCCTGAAGACGGGATAAAGGAAGAATTTTTCGGAGCAGAAGCTTTTACTTATACTAAAAAAACACTGGAAGGAAAAAAAGTATATCTAAGCTTTGACGAGGAAGAACGTGACCAATACGATAGGCTTTTGGCCTATCTTTGGTTGAAGAATCCACGAGGCTTTGAAGAGGATTTTGAATATGCTAAGGAATTCCAGTTTAATTGTATGCTCATCGAAAATGGTTATGCGAAATCAATAAAGGTACCGCCTAATTTAACCTTTTATTCTTTACATAGAGCCCTTTCTCGAGAGGCGAAAGAATCCAAGCGTGGTCTTTGGTCTAAGTAGAAGGGTCTGATTAGAAAATGAACGTCTTAGTGCTTATCCGCTCGTTTTTTCAACTTCTTAATGATATCAATATCGGCAGGACAAAATTCATAATCAGGTATATCCTCGACGCTGATCCAACGCATGTCAACGTGCTCAAGCATTTTAGGTTCGCCGCTTTTAATACTTGCGTTAAATAGAGTTAGGTGTACGATCATATCGGGATAAGTATAGCTAACGTCCATATATTCGTCGTAGATATTTAACTCAATACCCAACTCTTCGCGACATTCTCTGATTAAAGCTTCTTTGTGCGTTTCGCCTTCTTCGAGTTTTCCTCCAACAAATTCCCACATTAAGGCTCTTGCCTTGTTAGCAGGCCTTTGGCAGATTAAGAATTTATCTTCTTTCCAGATAAGTGCAGCAACGACTTCTGTCATGTAATCTCTTTCTGTACTTATTTTTGATTTTTTAATTATAGCAAAAATGCTTCCTTAGGAGTTTAAATCTCAAGAACAAAGCTTACTGATCGTCTTGCAATTTTTTTTGGACTTTATTTTTTTGGCATCCAATGCGAATTGCTTGTTGCGTCAAAAATAAATCACATTGAAATCGAATTGTTGACCTAAAAACCATGGTCAATTATAATTTTGAA
Organism: uncultured Oscillospiraceae bacterium; assembly: GCA_964345665.1. GTDB lineage: Bacteria > Bacillota > Clostridia > Saccharofermentanales > Fastidiosipilaceae > JAXGQD01. The sequence goes on along the minus strand of CAYFRY010000066.1, from coordinate 298 downwards.
GCATCCTCATTTAGATAAGCTTTAATGGAGACGTATCGAAGTGGTCATAACGGGCCTGACTCGAAAGCGTCGTATCTATGTGTTAACATAGAAGCCTATACCATTGATTTGACTTGTTTTCGAAAGACAAGTCCGAAAATTTAATACCGTTGTTCTCTTCATCAGTTCTCTCCTTTTTCCGAGGGATATCTGAGACCTGATGTTGAAGATAAATATTGGAGGGTTGTCCGAGAGGTCGAAGGTGCGAAACTCGAAATTTCGTGTCGGTGCTGAGCCGACCTAGGGTTCGCATCCCTAA
>CAYFRY010000065.1:498-7195 GCA_964345665.1 uncultured Oscillospiraceae bacterium | reverse complement strand
AGAGGCGCTTCTATCCGGCTCCTCAGGATAAGGGCTTTTATCCGTCTCCACAGGATAGGGGCTTTTATCCGGCTCCTCAAAAGTATCGATGGTCGCATCAAAATGCAAGGGTTCTACCGGCACATCCTCTTCGGTTTCGGCTTCGGATACTGCTTCTGCATTTGCCTTGGCACGCTCTTCTTCCAGCTTCGCTTTCACTTCAGGTGGAAAAAGCGGCTCAATTTTCAAATTGGGCACAGGCACATTGCCTCGTTTAATACAAAGCGAGAGGAATTCGAGCATGGTTTGATAGACCGTTTCTCTCTCCTGCATGTTGTGAATTTCATGCATAAAACCCTCAAAAGCTACAGGGTTCATATAGGAAGGCAGGTGCTCTGCCAACTCTTGAATATCGGGAGCGGAAACAATTCTGTCCTCCGTACCGTACATAAGGAGTAAAGGAAGGTGCAGTTGATTCGCATAAGCCTTAGCTCGTTTACCGGACTGCCACATGTCACTGAGCAGTTTATAGCTGATGCGATCATTGCAGAAAGTATCCTGTTCGCGGTCTTGCAAGACCTTGTGGTCGTTACAAAGCTCAGCGAGTTTAAGGCGAGAATTCGTTGTTGCGTTGGGCATAAGACCGCCGATAAAACGCACAATCTTTATCAAAAATTCAGGATATTTACGGCGAAGCTTAAGCCAAGGTGAGGTGATAATCGCAGCGTGAAATACATTATCAGGATTGGCCTCAAAGCGGACTCGGCCATCTTCTCTCACCTTCTCTTCCTGATCCAATAAATAGTTTATTGCAATATTTCCGCCCATGCTATGACCGAAAAGGAAGAGCGGAAGACCTTTGGTCTGCGTCGCCATCAACTTAACCGTTTCATCCACAACACCAAGCGCAGCTTCCATACTGCCGACACCCTTTTTACCGGGTGTTTGACCAAAACCGGGTAAGTCGGGAACAACCAAAGAATAACCGGCGGGAACCATCGCCTCTTTCGCCATCATGCGGTAACGGTTTGCATTTTCACCCGTGCCGTGTACTACAATAACACAGCCTTTCAGTTCGGCATGTTCATTCGGAGAATAAATTGTCAAATGAAAAGTCGAATCCGGCTTATCTTTCCTGGGTAAGTCCATCTCATAAATACGCAATGCACGCTGTGCCATAAGTCCTCCAGAGCATGCTTCTCTATGTTTCGCATGCAACTAATACAGATAAAATGATTTGTCTATACTAACATACTCTTACTCTTCGATTAAGAGACAAAAAATTTTTCCAAGCGGGCCAAAAGATCCTTTGCATCTTCATCATGGACGCTGACCTCTATTTTTTCAGCCAAATCGAGGCTGAAAATGCCCATAATAGACTTAGCATCCACAACATAGCGACCGGAGCTCAGGTCGACATCATAAGGGAAATCATTCACGATACGAACGAATTCTTTTACTTCATTGATAGATTTAAGTTTAATAGTAAACTGTTTCATCTGCTTCCCCCAGTTCATAACGTCTTTGCCTTGAATTCTAGCGAAAAACGCCGTAACTGTCATCTTTTAATATCCTTAAAGTACGGTCTGAAAACATACTCCTATCGACGTTTTTTCTTCGCTTTTTTAGGTTTATTCGTACCGGCTTTTCCTTTTCTTCGACTTCCTTTTTTGAGTGACTTAAGTTTTTTATCCTTCTCTTTTTTAGATGTCTTACGTTCGGGTTTTAACAAAAAAGCCCTATCAAAAACCGACTCAGGTCTCGGCCTCTCAGGAAGCAGACGAAGATCCGTGCCTATCGGCGCGAAATCCACCTGGCGATTAATCGTATCCGCTCTTGCGACCAAGACATCGATCGAATCACCGATTTTAAGTTTTCGACCACTGCGTTTACCATAGGCTTCCAGACGCAGCTCATCAAACTCATAGTAGTCTTCCATCAATCTGAATGGTAAAAACCCCTCCACCGTATTGGGAAGACGCACAAACGCGCCGGAGGGCATCATACCGACAACTTGAGCCGGGTAAGCTTCACCCAGATGATCTTTCATAAATTCCGCCACTTTTTGGTCCACCGTTGCATATTCGGCAGCCATGGCATTGCGTTCTGTAACTGAACATTGCTCAGCTACGGTCGCTGTTTTCTTCTTCCAGCGCTTAAGATATATTTTGCCACTGAGATAGCCCTTAATAACACGATGAATAAACAAGTCCGGATAACGTCTGATGGGTGAAGTGAAATGCGTATAGTCCTTCTCCGCCAAACCGAAATGCCCCAAAGGCTGATCGGAATAAACGGCTTTCGCTAAAGACGGTAGAAGCAGCTGTGAAAGCAGAGGCGCAAGGCAACTCTCATTGACCCTGTCAAGAAGCTTGGACAAGGAAAGGGTATCATTCAGATTGATGCCTTTGGTCTTAAAACCGAGCACACGGGCCACATCCAGAAAACGTCCGAATTTGACAGGATCCGGATTTTCATGAATACGATAAAGGAAAGGGGCTCCCAAATCTTTAAAACGCTTAGCGATAAAAACGTTGGCGGCAATCATGAATTCCTCTATGATGCCGTTAGCCGCATTAATCGGATACGCTTGGATATCAGCGACCGTCCCGTCCGTGTTCATCAGCACTTTAGTTTCAGGAAATTCAAAGTTCAGGCTGCCTTTAACTTCCCGGTTTTTCTTCAGTTTCTCTGCCAATTCACGCATCAATTTCAAGTCAGAAATTCGATTCCTGTAGGATTCAACAACGTGATCCTCGTAAACCGCAGCATAGACCTCTTCGTAGTTGGCACGTAAATCGGAGCAAATGATGGATTCAAAAACCTCTCCTCGGCTCACCTGAGCGTAGGCATTGTAGTCAAGCATACACGTTAAGGCCAAGCGCGCCTTACCCTGATTTAAACTGCAGATTCCATTCGAGAGACGAGGGGGAAGCATGGGCAGAACCCGATCGGCTAAATAGGCTGAATTGCCACGCAAAAGAGCGGCTTTATCTAAAGCCTCATCTTCTTTAACGTAGTAACTGACGTCGGCAATGTGAACCCAAAGCCTATAACCGCCGTCCGGCAAAGACATGATAGAAATCGCATCGTCCAAATCTTTGGCATCTTTGCCATCAATCGTCAAGGTGCGCAAAGTGCGTAAATCCTTTCGCCCCGCCTGTAGCTCAAACGTAATAACTTCTTCCGACAACTCGGCCGGAACTTCAGCAGCCGCTTGCAATTCTTCTTCAGTAAAGCGCTCCTGCAAACCATAGGCCTTAATAATACCCAGAATAGCAACATCGGGCAGAGCCGGGTCACCTATGACCTCGATGATCTTTCCTTGAGGATTCATCAGAGGCAGCTCACCCGAGACCTCCACTTGGACCAGCATGCCGAACGGTGCGCCGTTCAGCTTATTCTCCGGGATAAAAATATCGCCGACGTTTTCTTTTCCCGTTGTGCGAACCATACCTCCGCGCTGCACTTCTTCTAAAATACCGACATATGTAGGCATCAAGTTCTCCCATTCTATCCTTCTCATTTCTTTCAGTATAAACCTTTTCGATAAAAAAATGTCTCTGTCGTATGCGGCAGAGACATCCGTAAAAGCAAGCGTATATGCTTTAAGCTCGCGAGATTATAGAGAAAAGCACAATCGTCACAAGAGCAAAGACCACCGCGAGACCGGTCGTCACTTTTTTAAAGACAACATCAATGCTACGGCCTTTGTTTTTTCCGAAAAAAGTATCCGCCGCACCGGCGATGCTTCCCAAGCCTTGTGAATTGCCTTCCTGCATGATCACCAGCGCAATCATTGTGATACAAATAATAACATCCACAACCGCTAAAATAATGGCAAAAGTATTCATTTTATCCTCCAAAATCCCGCTTCAGGGCACTCTATCGCTCAAAACCGTTTTGTTTTCCAAAACAGCCACTCCACTATTTTCCAAACAGTACTGCCTAATTTAACACGCCTGAGTCAAGATTTCAAGCACTTACAAGAGGCCGCCTCAACTCGGTAAGCCGGAGCGTCCGGACTTATTTATGGCGATAGTAGATCGCTTTAAAGCCTTCACCCACGACAAAAGGCAGTAAAGCCAGGGGCAAGATGATAGCCCAGTCACGCAGATTCAGCGAGATGGTTTGGAAAATATAGTCCAAAAAAGGTACGTAAATAACTAAAAGCAAAAGCACCATCGAAACCAGAGTAGCCTTCACCATGGACTTGTTACTGAAAAGGCCAAGACTGAAAACCGAATGCCGGTCCGAACGGCTGGAATACGCACGAAGCAACTCTGCACAAATCAGGGCGACAAAGGCAAAAGTTCTCGCCCCGTGGGAAGGAACAAAGCCTGCCAAAGGCACAAAAGTAAAGGTTTTCGCAAGGAACTGAGGGTCGGTAACCACATGCTCCGCACTTTGAACGGCGGAGGCCATCACGTCAGGATAGAGCAGGCGTCCGATTTGGAACGCGGCGAAGACCGATACAAAAATAGCAATCGCCTGAACCACAATCGTCCAAATCATATCGCGATTGATGATGTTTTCCGTACGTTTTCTGGGCGGCCTATCCATGATGTCCGCTTCCGCTTTTTCTTGACCCAAAGCCAGAGCCGGGAAACTGTCGGTAACCAAGTTAAGCCAAAGGAGTTGAATGGCTGACAAGGGAGCATAGTTCGGACCGAGAATCAGCGTGGACAAGAAGATCACCAAGATCTCACCCACGTTACAAGACAGAAGGAAAGAAACAAATTTTCGAATATTAGCGAAAATAACACGCCCTTCTTTAACCGCGCTCACAATGGTGGCAAAGTTATCATCCGTCAAAATCATCGAAGCCGCACCCTTGGAGACTTCCGTTCCCGTAATGCCCATGGCTACACCGATATCGGCTTGCTTCAGAGCAGGAGCGTCGTTTACACCATCGCCCGTCATGGAAGCAATGTGACCGGTCTCGCGCAAGGCCGCTACGATACGTACTTTATGCTCAGGTGAAACGCGGGCGAAAACAGCCGTATGGTCCACCACCTTACGCAGCTCTTCTTCACTCAAATCATCTATTTCTTGGCCCGAGAAGACGGAGTCACCCTCACGCATCAGCCCTAAGTCTTTCGCAATAGCTACAGCCGTGTCTTTGTGATCTCCGGTGATCATGACCGCGCGAATGCCGGCGCGTGTACAAAGCGCAATCGCATCCCTCGCCTCCGGACGAGCAGGGTCAATCATACCCATCAGACCGACAAAGGTCATCTCTTTTTCAGCTTCTTCTAAAACCGTTGCCTCGTGTTTCTTATAGGCAAAAGCCAGCACACGTAAGGCCGTCGTGGCGAAGGCTGTATTTGCCTCCAAGATTTCCTTTCGTCTCTCATCGGTCAAAGGGCGAGTACCTTCTTCTGTCATCTCATCAACGCAGCGTTCCAAAATCAGGTCAGGGGCACCTTTCGTAAGCGACAGGACGGAGGACTCTTCAAAACCCGCATGGAAAACGGACATCATTTTCCTCTCGGAATCAAAAGGCAAGTCTCCGGTTTTCGGATAATTTAGAGTTAAGGCCTCACGGCTCACTCCACCTTTAGCCGCCACCGTCAACATGGCTCCTTCGGTCGGGTCGCCCAACATCTGGTAAGAGCCATCCTCTTTTTCAGAGATTTCCGCATCATTACATAGGCAACCGATTTCAAAAAGACGTTGTAAAATTGCAGGATTTTTAGAAATCACTTTGCCATTGCATTCGATCTCACCCTTAGGTTCATAGCCGACACCACTGATTTCATAGATATCTCCTGCAACATAAATACGTTTAACGGTCATTTCATTTTGAGTTAAAGTACCCGTCTTGTCGGAACAGATAACATCCACAGAACCCAAGGTTTCTACAGCCAGGAGACGTTTAACGATAGCATTTTTATCCGCCATACGTTTCATGCCGAGGGCCAAAACGATGGTTACAACCACTTGAAGGCCTTCAGGAATGGCTGCAACCGCCAAGGAAACCGCGGTCATAAACATATCGAGCATTTCACCGCCACGGATAACGCCAACGACGAAAACAACGGCACATACAGCCAAGCAAAGCGTACCCAAAATCTTACCCAACTGATTAAGATTTTGTTGTAAAGGGGTCGCCTCTTCTTTTATGCCTTGAAGGCGGGTAGCAATGTGACCGATTTCCGTATTGTGGCCGGTACCCATGACTACGGCCTTACCACGGCCATAGGTTACGCTCGTGCTGCTGAAAAGCATGTTCTCGCGGTCACCGATACCGACTTGGCCATTCGCCATAAAAGCCGCATCTTTTTCAACAGGAACCGACTCACCGGTCAAAGAGGCTTCTTCCGCTTTCAGGTTCGAGCTTTCCAGTAAACGCACATCGGCAGGAACAACGCCGCCGGCTTCCAAGAGGACAATGTCGCCGGGCACTAAGTCTTGGGAATCAACCAGCATTTGTTTTCCTTCTCGCAAGACCCTGGCTTGAGGTGAGGACATTTTTTGGAGTGCTTCGATGGCTTTCTCCGCCTGCCCTTCCTGATAGACGCCTAAAATGGCGTTCACAACAACAATTGCAATGATGACAACCGCTTCCACCCAATCACCGAGGACGCCGGATATCACAGCGGCTACCATCAGAATCAAGACCATATAATCCTTAAATTGATTAATAATCTTGCTGATTAAAGATTCTTTCTCCTCCGCTTCCAGCTTGTTCAATCCATACGTATCCAGGCGCTCT
>CAYFRY010000065.1:0-488 GCA_964345665.1 uncultured Oscillospiraceae bacterium | reverse complement strand
TGCGCATCACTCAAACCTTGGTCCGCCTCAACACCTAAACGAGACAAGATATCGTCTCGGCTCCCCAGATACATCTCATTCGCCTTAAAGTGCAAAGGCAAATTCGTTTCTTCCGTCATAGAAACCTCCTAAGAAAAAAGACTGTTTGACACACGTCAACAGTCTCACATTCACTGATATTGCCAGGCCACACAGCCGGTTGTTGACAACATCTCTGGCCTGGCCAGTTGTTACTCCCTAGTAAACACGCCTATATTAGCACTGTGAAGCTTCTTTTAGCAAGGATAATTCCGGGTTTTTCAAGGATTTTCAAGGATTGGATTTGAGTCGCGCGGTGCCCGGAGTACGTGTGTTGGTCAGGATTGTTGTGGGACAGTTGCTACAAAGTTAATAAACGTACCGCGGGTGGTAGAGATTTCAAGTTCACCGCAGTACTCATCCAAGGCCAGCAGCTTCGCCAGCCGCTGAGCCCCTATTGTTCTGCGTAG
>CAYFRY010000064.1:6574-7198 GCA_964345665.1 uncultured Oscillospiraceae bacterium | reverse complement strand
TTCGTTGGTCTTGGTGGCGACTTCTTTCACAAGTTGAGCCCCCATGTTTTCGAAGCGATCTTCAAGCTCAATTTCTTTCGCAATGGTCACACCGTCATTTGTGATTAGAGGTGCACCGAACTTTTTATCCAAAACAACGTTACGTCCTTTGGGGCCAAGGGTAATCTTGACCGTATCGGACAGCTTATTTACACCGATTTCCAGAGACTTTCTTGCCTCTTCATTGTATCTTAAATCTTTAGCCATAATTAATTCCTCCTTATATCAACATATCAACGCCGGTGCGACTTACTCAACAATGGCAAGCACGTCACTTTGACGTAAAATAGTGTATTCAACATTATCAATCTTGACTTGTGTACCCGCATACTTGCTGATTAAAATGCGGTCACCCACTTCCAGTTCCATGATGACGTCTTTTCCATCCACGACGCCACCCGGACCGACAGCCATAACCTCAGCAACTTGAGGTTTTTCCTGCGCGGAACCCGGTAACACGATACCACTCTTCGTGGTCTCTTCACTTTCGACCATCTTAATCACAATACGGTCTGCCAATGGTTTAATAGTCATAATAAGCCTCCATAAATACTTGATTTATTTGTTTTCTAAGAATTAGCACTC